>JAWERH010000014.1:0-22527 GCA_032482215.1 Veillonella sp.
TTGAACTTCATACATTTTCATAGTTGCTTCTAATCGAGCAATTTCAGATTCCACCTCAGCTAATTGCTTTTCTATCATATAGGCGTTCGGTTTCTTCTGAGGTTCCTCTGTCGGTTCTGATGTTGAAAGTACTGGTTCATCAAGTGAAACAACTTTATTTTCAACTTTATCACTCTCTGAGTTCTGTTCATTAGCTAATGCTAATAAATCTTCTTGTTCTTTCAGCTTTTCTTTATAGTACGAGTAATTACCAAGATATTCAGTAATTTTTCCATCATCTAAAACAATGGTTTTTGTAGAAACTTGATCTAAGAAATATCTGTCATGGGAAATAATAAAACATGTACCTTCAAATTGTTGCAAGGCTTGTTCCACAATTTCGCGCGTTGGAATATCTAAATGGTTCGTCGGTTCGTCTAAGATAAGAAAATTATCACCTTGAAGGAATAATTTTAATAATGCTAAACGAGCTCTCTCACCACCAGATAAGTCACCTACAAGCTTAAATACATCATCCCCTTTAAATAGGAATGAACCTAATACATTACGGGCCTTCTCTTCAGTGTAGTTAAAGTGATTCATAACCTCTTCTACTACCTGCCAAGAATCATGTAGTTCTTCATGCTCTTGCGAGAAATATCCCACTTGTACGCGATTACCGATATCTACGTGACCATTCTCAGGAAATAATTCACCTACAATAGTTTTTACGAGTGTCGATTTACCTGCCCCATTAGGACCAATAAGAGCTACTGATTCACCTCGTCGAACTACGAGTGATATATCATCAATGATAGGACTTTCACCATACCCTACCGATAAATGATCTAAGACAAGAACCTTATCAGCACTCATCGCTGCAGAAGGGAAAGAAAATTGTAAATGATGTGAGGTTACCGGTGCATCAAGTCGTTCTAAACGATTAAGTTGAGACTGCCGTCCACGAGCCATTTTAGATTTTATACCTGCACGGTATTTATCTATATAGGCCTCGGTCTTCTTGATGTACTCCTGTTGTTTCTCATAGGCCACCATATCTGCTTTCAAACGTTCATCCCGTTGTTGAATATAGCGGCTATAATTACCACGATAGGTTGTAGCCTTATGATTATCTAGTTCTACAACACCAGTGACAATACGATCTAAGAAATAGCGGTCATGGCTGACGATGAGG
The DNA here is from genome assembly GCA_032482215.1 of Veillonella sp. Classification (GTDB taxonomy): domain Bacteria; phylum Bacillota; class Negativicutes; order Veillonellales; family Veillonellaceae; genus Veillonella. The sequence continues at coordinate 1,175 of JAWERH010000014.1, forward strand.
ATACCGCCAGGATAGGCAGATAAATATCCCTCTAGCCACTCTAACATGTCCATATCTAAATGGTTAGTTGGTTCATCTAAGAACAAAAAGTCTGGACGACGTACCAAGGCTTTAGCTAAATTAATGCGAGTCTTTTGACCACCCGAAAAAGCACTAGCTGGCTTATCTAAATCCTCATCAGTAAAACCAAGTCCATAAATGATACGTTTAGTCTTTTGCTCATAATCATAGCCGCCTAACCATTCTAAACGATTTTGCAAATAATCCAATCGCTGTAAATCCGATTCACTAGCTTCTTCAGACTCCAAACGTGTGGTAAGTTCTTTTAGTTGCTCCTCTAGTACATGGACATCGGCCCAAGCTTTTTCAATTTCTGTAGCTAAACTATCATCTCCTAGATTTACATCTTGTTGTAAGTAACCAATACTGGCTACAGGAGACTTAACTACATTGCCTTCATCTAATTCTTCATAGCCTAATATGCATTTTAACAAGGTGGATTTCCCAGCCCCATTAGGTCCTACCAAGGCTAGTCGATCACCTTCTTTTATCTCAAAAGACACATTGGAAAATACTTGGCGCACCCCAAATGATTTTCCAAGGCCTATCATTCGAATGCGTTCCATTCACAACCTCCTAATCATTACCTTTTATTATACCACAATTGCCCGAACTAATATTAGCATTTCTATAGAATCTTTTGTTTTTCTACTATGTCGGAATAATTTACCTAATAAAGGAATATCTCCTAAAATAGGTACTTTTTGAATTTGATGTTGATCGCGATTATCCATAAGTCCACCTATAACGAGTACCTCTCCAGGTTGTAACCGCACCCGTGTATGTGCTTGCCGCGTACTAATTTTATAAGCTTTCATTTCTGATACCATGATAGGTGTACTTACTTCAGCATGAATTTTTGCATCTACACCACCATCCCCAGTAATAATAGGCGTGTAGTTTAACTTAATCCCCACCTCTTCATAACGTGTAGAACGCTTACGTTCGCCATTCACTTCGGACTCTTCTATAACAGGGATACGTTCACCAATCAAGATATGTGCTGTTTCACCATTTAAGGCCATAATAGATGGCTTAGCAATTAGCGCGGCTTTACCGGAACTTTCCATAAGACTCAACTCGGGTTTCACAAAAAATTTATAGGCTTCACCACCAGATGTTTTACCAAAGGTTACGGCACCATAAGAATTAGTTTTATCTTCACCATGTCCTGTCAAGCTAAGCCACGACCACCGTATGCCTTGCTCCTTTGCATAAGATTGTTCCATAGCAATGACTGTCGCTTCTAATTGTACTTGCTTAGGCTCCTTATCTATAGCTTTAACCAGTGTTTCTACACGCCGTTTCTCTCCACTGGTCAAATGCATAATCACTTCGTTTTGTTCTGAAAGTACCGCCATTTTATCATGTTTCACAACAGTGCCCATTATATTTTTTAAAGACTCTGCTGGCAAATGCTCCGGCGTTATAACATATAATTCTCTATTTTCAAGCGCTTTGTCATCTGGCTCAATAAGAATCGTATTATATTGTTTTGAAACGGAAAAATGATATAGCCTTCCTAATTCTTTTATAAGATCCTCTGGTGTTTCACCTTGTACAGTAGCCGTAATGTTACCTGTCAAAGATTCTACACCCATAACAGATATACGATAACTCCGACAAATCCCTAATACTGTTTCTTTTAGAGAAGCATTACGAACTGATATCGTAATTGATTCTTTTGATTTTCTCAGCTCGCCCTTTTCATTAATTACGTTATCCTTTTCTATGTCATTATTATTATTTGATTTACCATTACTAATTTCTCTATCTAGTGAGTCCCTATCGCTTTCTAGATTGGTAGTTACTGCTGGCCCTGTATTACTCGCTAATACTATAGAAGATTCCCCTAATGATGCATATAGAAATATAACCACTATTATAATTATTTTTAGTAATATGCTAGCTTTGAATAGTTTTTCTCTTACTATGGTCACTCTACTACGTAAGCAATCCTTACCTAATTGATTTTTAACCACCGTGATGAACCTCCTTCAACGATTTCTACACCACTTGCACTTATGTTAGAGACAGTAATGCCATGCCAAACCGTCCCAACAGTAACCATTTGCTCCTCTGTACCTTTTCGTAAAATAGCAATAATCTCATTTCCCTCAACAATACCAACAAGTTCAACAGGATGTTCCATGCTCGAAGAATTTAACCTACGATGAGGCTTTGAATTAATTTGATTATTAGTAAAATCATCACTACTATCACTAATGGTTTTATCCCCTGTGTGTTTATTCTTATTCTGTGTTCTCCTGGTTTTATACCTATTAGTCCGTCCTTTATATGTATCCCTGCCTGAGTACTTACTATTATTAAACCCTTGCATATCATTAATGCTATCAGCCACTTCATCTACATCCTTAGTATCTTCATGTCTACCATGTACATCATTATCTGGTAAATCTTTAAAAACCTCTCTCCAAGGATGCCCGCGTTCCACGCTGCTCACATCATATAACAAACGGCCTTCACTTTTAGTTTTTAGATTGTCATCTTTTCTCGTTTCTTTAGCATCACTGTTATGATGTTTCTGTCTATTATGTGATATTCCTTCTGATGATTCTTTTGAACTTAATCGGGTCTGATTATTTTCCCCACCATTAACATGCTCAGGTTGTATATGAACACGTTCTTCTTCGTGAGGATATAAAACACCAACGATTAATATGCCAACTATAATTACAAGAAAAACAGAAATAATAATTTTATAGTGACGAATAATAAAATACTGTTTATCAATCCATAATTTAATGCGTTGTATATAATCTTGTAAGTTCATATTCCACCTCCTGCTGACATATTCTAGGAGGTCCTTTTAAATTCCTACAAAAAAATGACTCTACCAGTCACCTAGGTGACTAATAGAGTCATTCATTATATTGACAAATCAAAAGGATTTGTTCTTGTTTTATTTGCTTTTAAAACCATCAGGATGAGATGTATGCCATTTCCAAGCATCTTTGATAACATCGGCTACATTACTGAATTTAGGATCCCAACCAAGTAATTCTTTAATTTTTTCAGAGGAAGCAATCAATGTACCTGGATCGCCAGCACGACGATCACCATATTGAACAGGAATATCGATACCAGTTACCTCTTTAGCAGTTTCAATAATTTCCTTAACGGAGAAGCCATTGCCACTACCAAGATTAAACACTTGAGATTCACCACCGTTACGCAAATAATCCATTGCTAACACATGAGCTGTAGCCAAATCATTAACATGAATATAATCGCGTACACATGTACCATCAGCTGTATTATAATCAGTACCAAAAACAGTTATGTGCTCTCTTTTACCACGAGCTGCATCTAGCACAAGCGGAATCAAATGTGTTTCCGGATGATGATCTTCCCCAATCGTACCAGACGAATCTGCGCCAGCCGCATTAAAATAACGCAATGCAACATACGTAGAACCATAAATAGCACTATAATCAGATAGCATTTCTTCAATCATCAGTTTAGTACGACCATATACATTAGTTGGATGCAATGGCGCATCTTCACGAATTGGCACTATCTCTGGTTCCCCATAAACAGCAGCTGTACTGGAAAATACAAAATGTTTTACACCAGCATTACGAGCAGACTCAATAAGATGATATGAGCCAACTACATTATTTTCATAATAAATAGCTGGATTTACCATAGATTCACCGACCTGTGAATGAGCCGCAAAATGCATAACACCAATGATATTATGACCTTTCATAATATCTACTAATTTTGGATCTGCTATATCCATATTGTAGAACTGTACCCCTTCAGGAATTGATTCTACATGACCGCGCGATAGATTATCTACAATAATAGGTGTATAACCCGATTGTTGTAAGGCACGTACTGTGTGACTCCCAATATAACCAGCCCCACCTGTTACTAAAATATTCATAGTTCCCCCTTATGAATTCTCTCCATCCTTTACATGAGCCAATTTTGGACCGATGAGACGTTTATAAACTTCAACACCTGGTTGATCGAAAGCGTCTACACCAGCAAAAATAGATTCAAAGTAAACAGCCCAACAATGCATAAACATGATTTCCCCTAAATGGAATGCATTTAATGTTGGTACAGTTATCGTCATATTAAAGCGATTGTCACTAGATAAAGCCTCTCTATTAGCATCTAATGCAATATTGAGAATATCACAAATGCCTACATTACCAAGTGCTTGCAATCGTTCATATTGACTATGTGTATTAGGCACTACAAGATTATGTTGCCACTCTTTAACCTTAATAAATTGAACGACCTTATTAAGGCGACCTTCTTGATGCTCTTGTACTTGAGCATGCATATCCATAGTTCCTACTGCCGCAACTGGTGTACGACCATAAGGTAAGCATGTATTACTCATCTTACCTAACGATTCGGACAATAGCTGTACATACCAATCAGATAAGGAATGAAGGGCTTCCCCATAAGGCATAAACACCTCAATAATACGACCATAACGTTCGGACGCAATATATTTTAGCAATGCACTTAATAAAGCAGGATTTTTGAAAATATCCTCTTCTTGGCAAGCAGCATCCATTGAAGCTGCACCAGCTAAGAACCCCTCAATATCAAAGCCCACAAGAGCCGCCGTTACAAAGCCAACCTCTGTAAACACAGAGAAACGACCGCCAACACCATAGGGAATACTATAGGTTTTCCAATGATTTTCTAGTGCCATAGAACGTAGAACTGTAGGATGTTCATCATCAGACGTATCGGTAACAGCTACTACTTCATAATTTATATTCCGATCTTGCAATGCTTTTTCCAAAATCATGAAATTAGCCATTGGTTCGATAGTAGAGCCAGACTTAGAGGTGATAACGAGCATCACCTTATAGTCGGGTCCTTTTTTCTGAGCTTGATACTCTAAGGTACGAATAAGGCCTGATAAATAATCACCATCTACGTTAAATCCAGCAAAATACATCCGTGGATATCCGTTGCGTTCTTCCGTACTAAGATTATTCCAAAATGCACCACATTGAACATCAAAAATAACCTTACTACCCAAATAAGAACCACCAATACCTACAGATACAACTGTATCAATATTATGGCGAGCATAGTCCCTCAATTCATAAAGACGTTTTAGCATTGCAGGTGTATTAATACCATCTTCAGAAATATAAGGAAGTTGGTAAAACAATACCGGTTCAGGCAAGCCGTCCTTGGAAACATGGCCTTCTTCAAAGCCTGTAGAGCGTAAAATATTGGTATGGCGCCAAACATTTTGTATAGCACGCTCAAAGTTTTTTACGTCTCGTTCTTGTATGCAACTTTCATTATATATGTTAGCGTAATCTAACTCGAACCCCGATTGTAATCGCAACATCAAATATCTCCTTCACTGACATTTTATGTACAAATATTAGTTTATGCAATCAATTCACCCACAAACCATAACCAAACCCCACTGCATAAACAGACCATAACAATGCAATAGGGATAGCTAGTTTAAACTTAAGCTTTAAAGTCTTATGACGCCAAATAACCATGCCCAATAGCGCACCAAGGCCGCCAAAGGCAAATGCTAAAAATAATAATGTGAACTCTGAAATCCGATTATACCCCTTAATAGCACATAGCTTATCATATCCATACATGCTAAATACAATTAGATTCCATAGCCCTACAGTAACCCAGAATTGTGTATCACTCATGTCCCCAAACCTTATATACCTTACTTATGATGAGCTTTAAAATATTCTAATGTTTTTTGTAAGCCTTCATCTAATGTTGTTGAAGCTACAAATCCAAAATCACGTTCTGCCTTTGCATTACTTAAACGTGAATGTTTGATATCCCCTATGCGTTCGTCTTCATAATGAACCATAAAATCAGCACCACTAATAGATCTGAATCGTGTAATCAACTCATTAACAGATGTTCCCGTATTGGTAGACACGTTATAAATACCTGTACAGCTAGTATTGCCCATAGCCTTAATATTAGCTTCTACCACATCTTCTACATAAATGAAGTCTCTTGTTTGTTCCCCATCACCATATACGGTTAAAGGCTTGCCTTCAACGATTAAACGATTGAAAATACTAATAACGCCACCTTCACCACCATCACCTTGACGTGGACCATATACATTGGCATATCTAAAGCATACTGTATTTAACCCGAAAGCTTCACGATAGATACGTAAATACCCTTCTGCAGTAAGCTTAGTCAAACCATAGAAGGATGATGGCATACCACTTAGTTCTTCGGTCAATGGTAATACTGCTAAGTCCCCATACACAGCAGCCGAAGAAGGCATTAAGAATTGTTCAACCTTTACCTTACGACAAGCATCAAGTACATTAATAAGCCCTAACAAATTAACATCACAGTCATAACTTGGATTCTCCATAGAGGATTGAACCATAGTTTGAGCCGCCTCATGAAATACAATAGAGGGCTTAAACTCTTCAAAGACAGATAATAATTTTGGATCTCGTACATCCATCTCAATAAATTGAGCAGAATCATGTACAAAAGAACGCATACCTGTAGATAGATTATCTATAACGAGCACATTGTGCCCCAATTCAATTAATCGATCAACGAGATGGGAACCAATAAAACCGGCCCCTCCTGTAACACATATATTCATAACACCCTCCTTTCTGAGAAAGTTAAATTCCCGCGCCTTGTTTGGCTAGTACATCAGCCATTTCATTATATGTATCGCCCGTATGAGCAGCCACCTTGTGAAAGTGTACGCGCACACGGTCTTTAATTGAGTCATAAAACGCAGCATAATGTTGAGTCAGTGCATTATTGCGTTTCCATCGTTTGGTAGCCCACATTTCTATTCCCATATAATCATAATATAGGGAACATTCTGGAATACCATTATCAACGGCATATTTCATAACATACATAGCTGCTAGTAGCTCACCAGCTACATTCCAAAATGATGTATATCTTTCATCATTAGAAGGAAATGAAAAAGTCTCCTTAGATCCATTCAAGAAGATAACGCCACCAGCGCCAACTGTATTGGTGCCTTTATTATAACTACCATCAATATAAGCAATAACATGGTTGGCCTTAGTAAAATCTGGTTTTACCACATTTGGAGATACCTTATTTTGACCTTTAGAACTAAAGCCTATAGGTCTAGAATTCATAGATTTAGACTTAACTGCTTGTGGCGATTTAGGTTCGCTCCGTTTAGCACTCATAAAATCACTTAAGGATAATCCTGAATCATCTACAAAAACACGTGCTTCTGCTTCTGTAGGGAAAGATTTGTAGATAGCACCACCAAAACCCTTTACCTGTTTCTCACAATCTGCCCAGGTAGTATAAACTCCCGGTACACGTCCTTGACGAACTGCATAAAACTTCTTTGCCATAGGTACCTCTTAATGATCCATTGTAAGTGCTACAAATTCAGCATTTACAACAGAGGCCAAATCCTTTGGATTTACCTTCATCTGCATGCCTCGTAGACCAGCGCTTACATATACAAATTCTTGAGGCTCCATTGTGGCATCAAAATAGGTAGGAAATGATTTTTTCATTCCCACTGGAGAACATCCGCCCCGTAAATATCCTGTAATGCCTAGTAAGTCCTTAACATGAACCAGTTCTACAGACTTATTATGACTGACACGAGCCGCTTGTTTCATATCTAGCTCTTCAGCCACTGGAATACAGAATACTACAAACCCTGTTTTATCGCCCTTACCAACAAGTGTTTTAAAGACTTGTTTTTCATCGAGTCCTAAGACTTCTACTACATGAAGGCCAGCAGCACGTTCTTCAGACCACTCATATTCACTAATACTATAAGGTATCTTATGAGTATCTAAAATACGTAATGCATTTGTTTTCTTATGTTTCTCTTTACCCACTATAACCTCCATATACTAGCATAACAAATAAATTTAATCATACCATAATATATTTCTATCGATAAATATATTTTTCATTACTATTTATTTACGATTTTATTAATATTTTTTAGTTCAATACGCAAGGTTCCATCATCATTAGTTTTGATTTCAATGAACTCGCGATTTTTCATATACTCTACAGGAAAAGAAATTTCAATGCCCGTATCCGTTTTAATCTTATGATGTTCGCCAACCTTCGTAGCAAACTCTCGATTAACAGGTAGAGGCCTCATCATATCTGCATCAGCTAATTCTTTCTTAGCCGCCTCTTGTTGAACAGGGTTTGATTTAAATACCTCTTCCACAATGCGAACAGGATCTACTGTATCAGATACTTCTGCATTTTTCGCAATCATAGACTTTGCAGTCGTCAATTCAACGACACCATCCGACTCATGGGCTTGAGCCACCTTATCTACGATAGCTTTCACCTTTTTCACCGTATCTCTAGAAGATTGGTTAGTGCCTAATTGCAATACCTTATCTGCTAAGATATAGGATACTTCACCATCAAATTCACCTTTCGGTTCAAAAATTCGAACGCTAAAATCATTTAAATTAATGGATGCAAAGGCGCGTAACTTCTGCGACGGCATAGGCAACACGGCCTTATGAGAAACAAGTTCTGTGGCTAAGCTGCCATTATCTTCACTAAATAATTGATGTGTAAAAGCATCATGAGCTTGGCACAAAAGAATGCAGATATAAGAGGCATCCGTAACAGCTTCACAAATAATCGTATCGATAACAACGGAGTCCGTCGCTTGTTTCATATAGGTAAACAAGCTTTCACCTAAGTTCTTAGATAACTCTATAAACTTGAGGTCTCCATTTTTATAATCGACTAATTGTTTACCAAATGGACTTGCATCATGCAAGGTACCTGTTCTAGCACCGGGGTCTTTGAACGCCTTAACTACATGATTTGCAATATAATCATGAATAGCTTGATCGCCAACCTTTAATTCATGTTCAGAGTATACAGCTAAAGAAGACGTAAAATCGAAAATCTCTAGCGCCGCCTTATTAATCTGCATGATGCCTCCTTATAACAGTAAAAACGATTACCCTTTATTATACCACTCTTTTAGCTTTCGTTTATCAACTTTTGAGCATTCTGTAAGAGGTAACATAGGAATAGAGTAGATGGATTTTGGCCATTCTATGGAAGGTCTATGATGCCGAATTGTTTCCATAACATCGGCGACTAGAACATTATCCTCCAACACCATATATGCTACAAAATCTTCCCCTTTTACATCATCTATGATATCGATAATAGCTACTTCTGAGACACCATCTATAGATTGCAAATAGGTTTCCATGGAGGGAATAGATATTTTATAGCCCCCCTTGTTTACCACATCGCCTTGTCGCCCAGTAAACATAAGATACCCCTCTGTATCTATATAACCACAATCATTAACGGTATATGTATCGGAAATACCTTCAATATGATATTTTGTAGTTACATATATAACCCCATCATCTGCTTTAATTCGGACCGTTGGGAATGGCCTGCCCACAGTGCCTTCTCGGTCTAGCCACTCTTTACCTGTGCAATAGGTTATATAGTTAAGCTCAGAAGCACCATAATACAGAATAAACTCCATATTAGGACATAGCTGTTGCAACTGCTCCATCAAATGACGATCAAGCACTTGTGAGCCAGCAATAATATAGTTAATCGTAGATAATTTACATTTACAATGCCTTATGAGCAATCTAAGTTTTGTAGGAAGAGCATAGATATAATCTACTTCATATCTTTCAAGCAGCTCAATCCATCGAGTAGGACGCAAGGAACTGGTAGTAACAATAGTCCCCCCTGCCCATAAGACAGCAACAACCATATTACTAACACCAGTAAAACTAAAGCTGCCTTGCAAAAAGATTTTTGTATCTTCATTTATATGAAAGATATTATTTTGAATATCAAAAAACTCTCGCCACGATTCCTCTTTTCTCCACAACGGTTTAGGACGCCCCGTAGTACCTGATGTAAGTACACCAAAATCAGTTAATGGCAACACGCCTTCATCAGCTATAATATGAGCTAATTCGTCTATATACTCAATATCCATTTCATTATGGCATACCATAGGAATGTAACATCTATACAATGCACCTAACCATTGTACAAGTTGTTCTAAAAAGGATTGACTCTGAATTAAAAGAACTTTATTTTTTGCTGATTCTTTAACTTCAGTGAGATTTACTATATGACTAGTATCATCAATATCGATTGATAGAATAGCATCATATAGTTCACTATATGTATACTTTGTATCATCTATAATGAGAGCAATCTTATGAGGCTCTAATTCTTTATATTGTCGTAACCGTTCAATAATTGTCATTTTACATACGTTCCATAATCAAAGCAGTTCCTGTACCGCCTGCACCGGCAATAGCACACAAACCATAGCGACCATTACAAGATTCTAAAGCAGCCATACAATGAAGAGCTAATATAGCACCAGAACAGCCATAAGGATGTCCATACGCTAAGGCACCACCCAATTTATTATATTTTTCTAAATGCTTGGGATAGGCCTTATTGAAGAGCACATCAATGATAGCAAAGGCTTCGTTCCACTCTACTACATCAATATCATTCATCGTTAGGCCAGTGCGTTTTAAAATCGCTTCTGTGCTTTCTAAAGCTCCTTCTGGGCTAAACTGAGGATTTCCCGCCCAAGGCATAATACTATGAATTCTAAAGGGCCCTTTTTCATTAGATATATATACAAAAGCAGCTCCATCTTGAGTTAAACAAGCATTACTAGCATTTGTAATAGAGTCCTTACCTAATAAGGGTTTCATCCTAGATAAAAGTTTTTCATTTATCTTTGGTCTAATACATTCATCTATACAGTCTTTTCCATCTATTGTAAAAGGCATAATATAAGATTGCAAATATTGATTATCCAAGGCCTCAATGGCCCGCTGGTGACTGCCAATAATGTATGGATATAAATCTTCCTTGAGTACATTATGCTTTTGAATCGTCCTCTCTGCCCCTTCTAACATAGCTAGAGGAGAACAATCTTGAGGGCTAAACTGAGCAACCTTATATAGACCTTCACGATCATCACCAGCTGCATAAATTCTATCCGGTTGTAATGAAGAACTTTCAATACCACCAGCAATAGCTGAATCCATAACACCTGATGCAATATGTGTATAGGCCATCTCAATACTCATTAAGGCTGATGCACATTGCATATCAACTGTAACAGCAGGTGTTGATACTGTTAAATCAGACATTAAACTCATCAAACGACCAATATTCCCGCCTGTACCTACAGCATTACCACAAAAGACACCATCTACAGAACCTATTTTGTACCGTTTGATTAACTCATCAATTAACTGAGCGCCCAATATCTCAGGTCTTGTATTTTTATATTGTCCATTTAGCACGCCTATAGGGCTTCGAAGCCCACCATGAATATATACCGACATATTAGCTCCTATAAGAAAATGCAGAAAAGAGGCCTCCCAAGGAATGCCTCTTTTCATTATTACATTCTAAATTTTAATTTTAGTTGCTAACCAAGAAGCAACGAGACATTTTACAATATCCCCAGGAATGAATGGGAACATTACTACAGGCAATGCCGCCCAAAGTTCAGTTTTTGTTACAATCATAAAGCCTGCAACGCCAAATAGATATACTACAGGAATAGTAATTACAAGAGAACGCCATGCATAAGAGAAAAAGCTCTTCTTAGAGCCTTTGAATACGCTTAATAATGTATAAGCTATTGGCCAAGAGAAGATAAAGCCCCCTGTTGGTCCTAATAATTTGCCAAGACCTGCTGTGCCACCAACGAATACTGGTAAACCTACAGCACCAAGTAAAACGTAAATGATAAATACAATAAATGCATCCTTTGGTTGCAATAATAGGCCTGTTAATGTAGCCACCAAAGTCAATGCAGTTACCATGGCCGGACTAAATGGCAATGGGAAAGAAATATATGCTGAAATACATAATAAGGCTGTTAATAAAGCCATTTTTGTTAAACGTCTTGCTTCCATAATTACCTCTAACTAATACATCTTTGTTTTAAAGATGTTAAATCTTCATTTTCACCAAAAAAAGTAGCCGAAAAAGCTAATGTATCACCTATATACCCTTCTACTTGAGCATCTTCAGAATTTTCCACCAAAGTTACCTGATCATCTGCAATAACGGGTGCATGAAAATAAATAGCCATCTGCTGCGCAGATTTACTAATGTTCCAATAATTCCATAAATTTTCTAGAATCATGCAACCCGGTACCACATAGGGTGCTTCACGATGAATCTCATTACTATCATTAATATCCTTTACAAATCGTATTATATCGTCCTTAGAAAAAGATATAGTACGGTCGTTTTTCTCTTGATGAATTGTAGAACGGATACGAAAATGTTTCGGTACCGGTCGTAAATCAACAATTAAAAAACCTGATTTATCTAGAATACCAATTGTAGTAGTTTTAGCAACTTGATATAAAATACCACTGATAGATTGATTACTACCAGAAGCATCATAATGCATATGCTTAATAACACTATGTCCTGGTAATCCAAAATCATTATTACACAATGTTGTAAAGAGCGATTTCATATAATCACAGTCCTTTATTTATTCAATAAATTGATTATAATCAACATTATTTTATTAGTCAACAAAATAACCTTTGTTTTGTTGACAATAATGCAAAAATATCGCTACCATACAAAAGAACCTATGGTAATATCCACAGGTTCTTTGTATATACATATATAGATTCACTATTTAAGATCTAGGTCTTTTAAATATGCTTTGAAGTTCTCACCTAACTCTTCATTACGAAGGGCATACTCAACAGTAGCTTTCAAGTAACCTAATTTATCGCCTATATCATAACGAATACCTTCATACGCTAAAGCATATGTATCGGTTTTGGATGCGGCTAGAGCATCAGTCAATTGAACTTCATTACCTACGCCTGGTTTTGTATTTTCCAAAATATTGAAAATATCTGGTGTTAAAATGTAACGACCTAATACTGCAAGTCTAGATGGTGCATCTTCTTTTTTTGGTTTTTCCACCAAATTATGAACGCGATATAAATTATCAGCTAATGCTTCACCAGATACAATGCCGTAAGAGCTAACTTTATCTTCAGGTACAAATTGAGCCCCTAAGATAATGCCAGGATGTTCGTCATAACACTCAATTAACTGTTTAAGGCATGGATTTTCAGGATTATATACAATATCATCACCAAGCAATACAGCAAATGGTTCATCACCAATAAAGGCTTTCGCACATAGTACAGCATCACCAAGACCACGAGGAGCTTTTTGACGAATAAAGTGAACTTTAATATCTGCTAAATCCTTAATTATAGCCAACTGTTTATTTTTACCTTGGCTTTGTAAAAGTAGTTCTAATTCCACACTGCTATCAAAATGATCTTCAATAGCGCGTTTATTACGACCTGTAATGATTAGGATTTCTTCAATGCCAGAATCTAATGCTTCTTTCACAATATATTGGATAGCTGGTGTATCTACAATGGGAAGCATTTCCTTTGGTTGTGCTTTAGTAGCTGGTAAAAAGCGTGTACCAAAGCCAGCTGCTGGAATAACGGCTTTTCTAATACGTTGCATAATTATCTCCTAATTAAAAGTCTTTGCCAACAAACTTTATCTTCCATTGATCATTGTTGCTTCTATGGGCATCTTTATATGTCAAATACATATCAAAGGAATGCAAATCACGATGCCACGTATAGTATACAGAATCAATATCACCACTCATCATATTTGTTTTTACACTTACAGAGAAGTCATCTAGACGAGTTAATTTATAGCTACCACCATAGATAAGTTCTTTCGGAAGTTCCGTAGTATCAAAACGATATGGAGAGTTGTTATATGAAATATTGCGTTGATTATAGCTAACCCATACATTAGCTCGATTACCAACCTTAGACCGGAAACGAGCCCCCCAATAAGGCATACTACGAATCGTATCATTATAACCATAATAATCGCGTTGATACCCACCTAAGAATCGTAGATTAGCATTTTTACCAAGCTTAATTGGATCGTGAGATACTTCTGTATAGTATTCTTTATGAGAACCTTTTACAGAACCTTCTTTCCAATAACCAGCATTAACACCACCACGCACTGTAACTGGGGATTTTCCTACATGATATGTATGAGTATCGAGTCGAACCTCACCAATTTTTTCTACCCATACAGTTTCATCATTATATTCATTAGATTCTTTACTATACCCTATAGATGCTGTAGCCCAAGGTAAATAATGACGATATCCAATTTGTGGTTTAAAGCCATTTTTAACGTACCAACGATAGTCGATGTACGCTTCACCATGCTTACCAATTGGATACTCAGTACTACCATGCAAGCCAAATCCATCATCACTATTATACATAGGTCTCGGAATCAAAGAAAAAAGGCTAAACTTCTGCTCACCCTTATCATGACGTAAGGACGCTGTATAAGAAGGTAAAGATAAAACTTTAAAGTTTTTAATATAGAAAGACGGTTTTTTAATAATGACTTTATCGCCAGGATATACCTTGATATCCTGACCTTCTACACGATAATCAGGTGTATGTTTAAAGGCCATCGCATGTTTTGTGGTAAGCATGCCTTTTTCCATATGACCAGTTTCACCATCAAATGTAGCATTTTGACCTTTTACATAATAAGGATCATTCCAGCCAAAAGCTTGGTCAGCTGTAAAGTGGCGATCACTGGTACGATAGGTCATATTTTGACCCGTAATATCCTTAGTTTTACCACCATTCTCTAAGTAGCGATACCCACCAACAGTACGGTATTCTGTAGTTTTTGTATTACCTTCTATACGTGGTGCCATCAAGGTTTGATTACCTTGAGTCACTACTACATCACCTTGTGCATATACATCACCAGTGGACCCAGTATAGGACATTTTATCTGCATCAATACGAGTCGGCAATTGTTCTGTAGGTTGATCAGACTTTGCCTTTTCACCACGACGTACAACACGGATATTACTATTTTCAGGTGTAGATGCTTTAGAGATTTCTCCAAGATAGGATTGATCAACGCTATCCAGTTGATCTTGATATACCGTGGTTGACTCCGTAGCGGCCCATACTGGTTGTGCTAAACAAAAAACACAAGCCGCTGCCAGCCATTGTACTTTACGTTTCCTCATGGTTACTAGAACTCCTCTTGCTTTAAGAATTTGTTAATTATTGATTACGTTTTACAACTACGATAGGTTGAGAAACATTTTCTACCGGTTCTTCTTGTTCTTCTACTGCTGCTGGTTCCTCTGTTGTTGTTTCATTTTCATCAACAGCCGCTTCATTAGTGTCTACAGTCTCTTCAGATTCATCGGCCGTATTAGGTACAGTTACAGCTTCAGCCAATTCATCATCACTGTGAGCCAAACCATCACCACCAATTACAAGACCTTGAATTGTAACAGAATCTTGAGGTTGTACATAAATAGTTGCACCAGCAGGGTATTCAATATTTTTACCCTTAACAAAGGCACCACCTACTAAGCCTACTGGTCCAAGTAAAACAGCACCAGCTACGGATGCACCAGCTGCTTTAACTTCACTGCGAGTTTTATCCTTAGCTTCTTTACCTTGTACTGCAGTAAATTCAGTACCATCAATAGCAGGGATTGTGTCAAATGTGATGTCTAATACACCATTACGACCAAAGGAACGAGCCTTTTTCAAAGAAGTAATTGTGCCAGAACCTACTGTACCTGCAGGAACTAATAACACATTACCATCCATAACATTTTCAGCTACTGTGAAAGCAACAGTGTCGCCTTCATGGCTAGTTTTTGAAGAAACAGCATCATTCAATGTAACTTTGAAAACTTGATTTTGTTTTTAAAGAAATAATACGTTTTTGTAGAGAGCCGCTACCAATACGACCATTAACGCTACGTTCCATCTTTTCTACACGATCAACAAGAGAACCTGCATTAATGCTATTTTGATATGTATATTCAAGTGCGTCCATTTCTTCGCGCAAAGAAATATTTGTGCCGCTACCTTCTACGGAGTTATAAAGGGAATCGACACGTTTGCTCAATGTAGCAGAATTGCCATTGAAACCAGTACCATACACGGTTTCATCAAGTTGATTAATGCGGTCCACTACAGCACCATCTTGTACAGCACCATATACAGTAGTCTCTAAAACATTTGTTTTTTCTGTAACTGTACCAGGAGCAGCAAATGCAGTGCCTGAAATCAAGGATGCCATTAAAAGTGTAAGTACTTGCTTCTTCATAAATTCCTCCACAACGTATCTAATGTATAACTGTTATACAACAGAATAAGCACGGGCCTAAGACCGTGCTTATTCCCTGAGTCTACTATTTTATATGCTCAGTGGCCATTAAATTTTCAAATCGATAATAGCAGATACACCTACGCCTTGAACACGAGATGCACCAACTGGGTTTGTGCTATCAACTGGTACTAAACCTTTTACACGAACCATACCGTTAAAGCTACCTTCAACTTGAGCAACCGCTTTAACTTGTTCAATGCTAGATGCTGGGCCAGTTACTTGAGCAGCACCAATATAACCTTTTGTACCAATACTGATAATAGGTACAACTTTAGTTGTATACTCTGTGCTTAAGTTATTTTGTTTCAATAATTTATTTAAGAAAGAGTCAATTTGAGGACCGAATTTATTGATAACAATACCGATACCACCAATTTTAGCTGCGCCACCAAGAATACTGCTAAGGCCGCCAGCTTGAGTAGTCAAGATGCCACCGAATGCAGTTGTAGTTAAACAAATCCCTAGAACAGCTGTAATAATCTTCTTTTTCATAATAAGCCTCCTATAGATACTTATATTTTAACAAATTCTATACATAGATTCTAGTGAAAGTATAAGAACTTACACATAAACATACTAGCATTGTATAAAAGTCCGATGAACAATCAATGAATTTTACACAACTTAATTTAATACTACTATCCTAAAAGATTATTGTCAACATCTACTATTCTTCACAATCTATAAGTACAAAAATTCTTTTTATACATATAAAATCAGCTAAATATAAAATAATCTTAGTCTATATAATTAGCAGATACGAGGGACTTGATCTTCACCTAACAAATCAATTAAACGGACACCACCAATTGCGGTTTGCAATCCAACCTTGCCAATATTTTTATCTAATGTTTTACCGATTAATACAGCTTCTTTACCTTCTTCAAAGCCACGAAGAATAGATAAAACTTCATCAGTAACCGATGGGTCGGATCATACCCTAAAATATCACAAACAGATTGCACTTCAGCGTGAACCGGTATAGCTGCTTCGTCCACCTTAATACCAACTTGACTTTGGTCTGCAATTTCTTTTAAAACAGTACCTAAACCACCACGTGTAGGATCTCGCAATAGAGCCACTTGAGGCCCCACTTTATCAAGTACGGCATGAACCATATTGTTTAAAGGGGCACAGTCAGTTTTTAAAGAATCAGATAGGTCTAATCCAAACCGTTGTCCCATAACAGCAATAGAATGATCCCCTATAGCACCAGATAAGATAACATCCATTCCCGGCTTTACACGATGCGGACCAATATCTATCCCTGTTGGAATCATACCAATCCCCGCAGTATTTATGTAGATTTTGTCTACCTCACCCTTTTTGACAACCTTAGTGTCTCCTGTATCATCTAACTCATTAAAGGCAAGGCCTTCTTCTAAAATGAGACCACAACTCAAGTATTGTGGAATAGCACCATTCATAGCTAAATCATTCACTGTACCACATACAGCTAATTTACCAATATTTCCGCCAGGGAAAAATGCTGGTTGTACTACATAGGAATCTGTAGAGAACGCCATACGTCCTGCTGTAATGGGAAATTGAGCACCATCGTGTAAAGGAGCTAGTAAATCATTAGTAAAATATTTCAAAATAAAACGCTCGGTCAACTCATGACTAAATCGACCACCGTTTCCATGGACTAAGCGAACTCGCTCCATATTAATCCTCCCACGTCGATCCACCACTGGAATAACCATATTTATACCATGCAGCACAACTACCTTCTACAGATACCATGCAGGCACCAACTGGATGGTCAGCAGTACAACTTTTACCAAACAATGGACATTCACTCGGTTTAATAAGACCTTGCAATACACGGCCACATTGACACCCCTTCGGATCAAGAGAAGGTCGTTCAAGATGGATAGGTAATGCACGTTCTACATCATAGGCTGCATATTCATCCTTTAATCTTAAACCAGAATTTGGAATGACACCTATACCACGCCACGCATCATCACATACATCATATACCTCTTTGATCATCGCTTGCGCTACGGGATTACCCTTCTGCATAACTACAGAATGATATGTATTGCCTACTATAAAATTACTAGTTTTTCGTTGCTCTAAAATATTTGCTATAGCAGATAAAATTTCAAGTCCATCAAAACCAGCAATACATGATGGTATGTGATACTCTTTAGGTAAGAATTGATATGGTTCTTCTCCGATAATAACACTCACATGACCCGGCAAAATAAAACCATCAATATGACCTTCTTGTTTATCTAATAAAGCTCGCAATGCAGGAGGCACTAATTTATGAGATACAAGGAAGAACACGTTCTTCAAGCCTGCTGCATGAACTGCTTTTACTGTTGCACAAATAACGGCAATAGTCGTTTCAAAACCTATGGCTAAAAATACGATTTTCTTTTCCGGATATTTCTTACTAAGTTCTACTACCTCTAAAGGCGTATAAATAACATGGATATGCGCGCCCTTTGTTTGAGCTTCACTAAGACTACTATAACTACCTGGCACCTTTAACATATCCCCAAAGGTTGCAATAATAACATCATCACGTTCAGCATAAGCCAAAGCCTTATCCATATACGTTTGATCCGTTACACATACAGGACATCCTGGTCCACTAACAAGTTCAATGCCACTTGGCAATAACTGACGAAGACCTTCACGGAAAATCGATACAGTATGTGTACCACAAACCTCCATAAGTCTCACGGTTTCCCCTGGCTTATGAAGAGCATTGATACGTTTTAACAATGCATCAGCACTGTTCTGCTTTTCCTGCAAAGTAAGCTTCTTCAAGTTCTTCTAGCTCCTTAAAGGCC
This sequence comes from Veillonella sp., assembly GCA_032482215.1. Taxonomy (GTDB): domain Bacteria; phylum Bacillota; class Negativicutes; order Veillonellales; family Veillonellaceae; genus Veillonella. The sequence goes on from JAWERH010000014.1 coordinate 20,356, forward strand.
TCTAATGTTTTTTGTGCCTCTTCTTCATCAACAATTTGTACAGCAAAACCTGCATGGACTAACAACCAGTCCCCTACCTTTGCTTCTGGTACGAGGAGTAAGCTGCAGTCACGGGTAGCACCTGTTAATTCTACAGTGCCAATAACATCATTCACAGCTATTAACTGTGCTGGTACAGCTAAGCACATATTATCTCCTTATATATTACTTTAATAACAAATTCTATAAGTTTACTTTTATGTAAGTAAACTCATTATATATAAATATTTCTAATATTATTGTATCACAATTATAGTATTCATTAAGTGATACTAGCTACATGAGTATATAACTATTTCTGATTACCAATCCATAATTGGCCGAGTGCTAAGCCCCCATCATTGGAAGGAACAGCCTCATTCATATATAAATTGCCTACATGCCAAGCGCGATATATTAACTCTACTAATTTGCGATTTTGAAATACACCGCCTGATATGGCCGCATCACTAATATTATATCGCTCCATTAAATCGGCTGAAGTTTCACATAATGCAATGGCAACGGTTTTATGGAATGATGCTGAAAGATGAGCTTTAGATTCACCTTTAACGACACCATCCATAATAGATTGAACAGTTGGAGTAAAATCAAGAATTCGACCGTCATAGTTATAATCAAGCAATATGCCTTTTTCATCACCACATAAAGATTCTAATGCAATAGCAATTTGCGCATCATAGGTATGAATCATGCCTAGGCCTAAAAGAGAACCTGCTGCATCAAATAAACGTCCACAGCTCGTTGCTTGAATCATAGGCATTGTAGATTGTAATGCTTTATCTAATATTTCCCAACCTTTAGGTAGCCTGTTCATCCAATCTTGGTAAATAGGTGGAATATCATTACCATAATAATTTCTGATATACCATAAGGCTTGACGCCATGGCTCAGAAACCGCTTTTTCTCCACCTGGTAACGGCGCTTCATGGATATGAGCTAATCGCTGATATTCGTTGCCTTTACAAAGAAGGAATTCACCGCCCCATACGCTTCCATCTGGACCATATCCAGTACCATCCATGGCAATACCTAGTACAGGGCCTTCAAGATTGTGTTCTGCCATGACTGATGCGATATGAGCATGATGATGTTGGACAGGTATAACAGAAATCTGTGAACTTTTACCAATACGTTCCCCTAAGTGAGAAGAGAAAAATTGAGGACAATGATTTTCTCTGGTTGTATAGAAAATAATTTCTCATATCGGTCAATAGTCCACTCCAAAGTTGCATGAGTGGATGCATTCTGTAGATCACCAATATGTGGTCCTACAAGAACTTCAGAACCTTTATTCATAGCGAAAGCATTTTTTAAATCACTCCCCATGGCTAATATCGAAGTTTGCCCTGAAATTTCACAATGAATAGGTTCTGGTACATAGCCACGACTACGACGAATAAATCGAGGTTTCTTATGAATAACAGTTACAACAGAATCATCGAGAGGTGCATAAATTTTCCGATTGTGGACCAAAAAATAATCCGCCACTGCCCCTAACTCTTCAAATGCTTGATTATCATCATATAAAACGGGATCACCGCTACGATTGCCGCTCGTCATGACCCACGCCGCATCTGATGGTAATAGTACCTCATGCATCGGTGTATATGGTAACATTACGCCAAGCATATGATTATCTGGCGCTACATGGGTACTCAAATGGACTAAGCTATCGTGATTTCTTTCTAATAATACGATAGGACGTTCCATTCCAGTCAAAATATCTAGTTCTACATCACTAAGATGGACTAGCTCGATTGCCGTATCTAGAGACCCTACCATAATTGCTAGTGGTTTATGTGGTCTGTTTTTACGCTTACGTAAGCGTTGGACCGCTACATCATTTCGAGCATCACAAACTAAATGATAGCCGCCAATCCCCTTTATAGCGATAATACTACCTTCGTTGATTAATTCACGGGTTGTATTCCATACATTTACTGTATCTACAAGCGTACGATTAGGTTTATATAGAGTATAATGCGGCCCACAAAGAGAACACGCATTAGGTTCAGCACGATAACGGCGCCCCTCTATATCCTCATATTCAGCCTTACAAGCTTCACACATAGGAAACTCATCCATCGTCGTTCGCTCACGATCATAAGGTAGAGATTTAATAATCGTATA
>JAWERH010000015.1:0-11091 GCA_032482215.1 Veillonella sp.
CCAATGTATACCAAGGTCCACATATTACAGCTAGTACAGACATGGGGGACGTATCTCACTTGATGCCGGTTATCCACCCATGGGTTGGCTGTATCAGTGGTGTACTACACAGTGCAGAATATGAAATCTCTGTACCTGATGTAGCGTATATTAAAACAGCACAAGCCTTGGCTATGACAATCGTAGACTTGCTATACGATGACGCAGCAGGCGCTAAAGATGTATTAGACAACTTTACACCAGCATTAAATAAACAAAGCTATATTGAACTCTTAGACCGTATTGCTAAGGGTGAGTAAAATAAACCACCTATTGAAGATACATTGATTATCTTTGATAGGTGGTTTTTAGTTTAAACTCTCTATTGACTTTAGAAAAAAAAAACATAATAAAATATAACAAATGAGTTTATTTTTTACTATTAGAGGAAGTATATGAAAAAGAGAGATTTACTTTTCTGTCTTAGTTTAGCTTGTATGCTACCATTACATATTTATGGTGCAAGACCGATTGATACACAGGCACAACTAGATAGAGCGAGAGAACAGCAATTAGCGAGAGAGGCGCGGCTTGGAGAGGGACGAATTACAGTACAAACAGGTGGATTAGATATTACATCTGGATCTTTATCATCACAAGATGGTTATACAGTACCGGCACAACAGCCAGCATATGTAGGACCATCTTTTTTTGTATCTCAAATACGTATTGTTGAAGAGCCTATTAGTCAATCTGCACAATTAACATATAATGATATGACAAATTCAACTATGGATCAGACTACGTTTGTAGATAATAGCTCTGCAGCAAGTACACGATTGATTAAAGGTCCATTGTATTATGAAGCTCAAAAAAAGAAACTTCAATTAGATGTACCTAGAGAATTTGGTTTTTTACGAAAAACAATTAAACCATTTTTGAATCGTAAACTTACCCTTGAAGATATAAACATTTTATCTAATAGACTAAATAATGCACTAATTGAGCATGGTTATGTTACTTCTAGAATTGGTATTCCAGCTCAATCCTTAGCTTCAGGTAATTTACAATTCAATTTACAACTAGGTCGAGTAGAGTCTGTATTATATAAACCTTACGTACAGCCATTGCCATGGGAAAATGCATTTCCTATTCGTGAAGGAGATATCTTAAATATTCGTAATATAGAGCAAGGTATAGAGCAAATGAAAAGTCTAGGCTCTCAAAATGTGTCTGTTGAGCTTGAACCTGGTTCAAAACCATTGGCTACCAATATTGTGCTTGAAACGACTAAAAAGCCGCCAATCCATGGAATGGTGTCCATAGATGATTCTGGATTAAAAGAAACGGGAAAGCTTCAGTGGACTGCGGCTATTGGTATTGATCGTGTCTTTAATGCCAACGATTCTTTGAATTTAAGTGTTAATCGAGATGCAGCTCAAGACGGTGAACATAAAGGTACCAGAAATCATAGTATTTCTTATTCCATACCTAGAGGAAAGGATACCTTTAGTATTTCCTATAGTGATATGAAATATCACCAAACGATTAATTCTATGGCTACACCATTTATTAGTTCTAGCCATGCCAAGACGGTTAGAGGTTCATGGAATCATGTATTCCATCGAGATCGAACGACTAAACGTAGTTGGGACATTATTATTAGCAAACGTAATGCCAAAAATTATATTAATGATGTGGAGGTTGCTGTACAACGTGCCAATACAGCTTCTGTAGAATTTGGTATATCAGAACGAAGATATATTAAGCAAAATACATTATATTCTAGAGCGGCTATTAAACAAGGTGTTGGCTGGTTTGGTTCACAACCTGAATATGGTAATGGAGCACCTAGTACTAGATTTACACAACTTTTAGTAGATGTGGATTATCAAATGCCTCGTACATGGGGGCATAGGCCAGCAAGTATTACTACATCATTCCATGGACAATGGACATTAGGGGGTAAACGTTTATTTTCTAGAGACATGATTAGCCTTGGTAATCGATATACAGTGCAAGGGTTTGATGGTGAGAATACATTAATGTCTGAAAGCGGTTGGTATATGCGTAATGAAGTTGCTAGTTACATTCCTAAATGGAGATCAAGTATTTATGCTAACGTAGATTTTGGCGCTGTATATGGTCCGAGTACAGATGTATTAACAGGTAAATTTATTGCTGGTACTAGTTTAGGGATGAAAGGGCAGTTTAAATCTGGATTGTTTTACGATGTGTTTGTCGGTGCCCCCTTATATAAACCAAGAGGTTATAGAACAGACTCTGTCACTACAGGTTTTCAAGCTGGTATACGATTCTAAATAGTTTGAGTATATATATTAATAGAGAGAGTAATTATGAAACAAAAACGATTACAATATAAAATTGCTGTATGGCTTACTATGGGCTTAATGATTGTAGACCCATTAGTAGTACCATTTGCCTATGCAGCAAACCCTATCGAAGTTGACACAAATGCACCACATGAAAGACAAGCTACGGTTGGACAAGCTGGTAATGGTATTACATTAGTAAATGTTGCAGGCCCTAGTGCTGGTGGAGTATCTAGAAATGATTACACTAACTTTAATGTACCGCAAAATGGTGTAATACTAAATAACTCCAACCAAATGGCTAATACAAAATTAGGTGGATATATACCTGGTAATCCTAATATGATGCGCGGTTCAGCCAATGTTATAGTTAACGAGGTTACATCACATAATCCAACTGAGATGAAAGGGTTTATTGAGGTAGCAGGTCGTAAAGCTTCAGTGGTTGTAGCCAATCCAAATGGTATTACTGTAGATGGCGGTGGCTTTATCAATACAGATCGGGCAGTATTAACTACAGGTAAAACAGAATATGATTCAAAGGGAAATTTAAACTCCTATCGTGTAGAGCAAGGGCGTATTTCTATTAACGGTAATGGTCTTAATGCTAAAGATGCTAATTCTCTACAAATTTTAACAGAAGCAACCAATGTAAATGCTGGAGTATGGGCTAATACAATTGAAACTCGTACTGGCAAGAATACAATAGATGCTAATACATTAGACACTCAAAAAATCGGGGATTCTAGCAATATTGGATTAGATGTTTCTGCTATTGGTGGTATGTATGCAAATTCTATTACCATGAAAGGTACCAATACTGGTCTTGGTGTAAATGTTAAAGGTGTAGTTAGCTCTACACAAGCATCTAGTATTACTAGTGATGGCAAAATCATAGTTGATGGTGGTGTTACAAGTAATGGCAACACTACTTTATCAGGTCAAAGTATTGCCATTCACAATAGTGGTGTGGTTCAAGGTGATGTATCTACGACGGTAAATAGTCAAGATACACTAAATAATAGTGGTCTTATTAACTCTGGAAACACTACGGCCATAAAAGCAAAATCTGTAGATAATCATGAAGGTGGACGCATTTATGGTGATACTGTAGCTATTGATGCAAATACAGTTATAAATCACACAAATTCTGAAATAGAACAGCGTTACCATAAAGCTGGTAAGGATTTAGAAAAGGCTAAAAATGATCTTGATGCTGAATGGAATGCTGATATCACTAAATATAAAACTAAAACAGAGTTAGAAGCTCATCGTCAACGTATTAAAGAGTTAACAAAGACTTATGACGAAGCACAGGAGAATGTTACTGCCATAAAAAAAGAATTAGATACGCATAAGTCTGGTGTCATTGCAGGTCGTAATCACGTTGATATAAATACCGATACAATAAATAATACGGGTAAGGGTTTCATCTATAGTGGTGGCACAATGGACCTTACAGCTAAACAAGGTATAAATAATACGGGAGCGACTATTAAAACCGTTAAAGCTATTAAACTAGATACACCTGTAGTAAACAATAAAAATGTTGCATTAGGTGTAAAGCGTGTTTCAGATGGCATTACTAAAAATCCTGATAAAATTAAAGTTACTCATCCACATCATAAATTAGAAGGACAGGTATTTGATAAGTCAGAATTCCCATACGCTGATAGTACAAGTGGTTATGGTACACCACATGTTAAACCTGTTAAAACTGCTGAAGATGAAGCTTATAATAAAGAAATGGACAAGCGTGAAAATCGTGTTAATGAATTTACTATTATCCGTACCGAAACAGAGAGTACGCATAAAGAAATAACTAATGATGACCCAGGTGTTATTAGTAGTGGCGGTGATGTTGTAACAACAGGAATTCTCCATAATGATAATAGTAAGGTGATTTCTGGGGGGACGGTTCAAACTAAGGGACGAATAGAAAATATATCAGACTCTATGAGTGATAAGACCTTTATAACAGGTACTACACAAGAAAGTTATACAAAAGATGTTCCTAAAAGTCACCATCTGGGCGGAAAAAAGAAACGTAGACGATGGAAACAAGAAGTCTATATGACTCCAACTATTACTGAAGCAAATGTAAAGCCAATTGGTACAGTTCAAGAACATACGGAAGATAAATTGTCTAACGCTACTATTGCAAAGGTTAATGATAGTTTGGATCCCTATGGTTTAGGTGGTGGCAAAGGTAAAGAAAGTCATACTATAGATGGTTTATCCTTACCAACAGTGGCACTATATCAAATTCATCCAGATATTACAGCTAATGCTTTGATAGAAACTGATTCTGCTTTTACCAATAGAAAGAATTTTCTATCCTCTCAATATATGATTGATGCCTTAGCAAATGATCCAGAACGAAGATTAAAACGTTTAGGTGATGGATTCTATGAGCAGCAGCTTATTAATGAGCAAATTGTATCAGCTACTGGAAAACAATATTTAGAAGGGTACACAGATAATGAGGCTGAATATAAAGCATTATTAGAGGCCGGTATAGCCTTTGGTAAAGCTTTTAAATTAGCTCCAGGAATTGCTTTATCTAAAGAACAAATGGAAGCTATAACAACTGATATGGTATGGTTAGAAACCAAAACAGTTGTAGTAGATGGAAAAGCTCAACAAGTTCTATACCCTAAAGTATATTTAGCGAAACAACCTGCAAAATCAGTTGATGCAATGGGTGGAATCATAAGTGGTAAAGCCATTGTTAGCAATACTAATGCAGATATTTTAAATCAAGGCATTATGACTGCAGATACAATTGTATTAGGAGCTCATGATGTAGAAAATACGGGTCGTATAGATGGACGTAATGTTACCATTAAAACATCTCAGGATGTAATAAATACAGGTAATATTCATGGTGATAAACAGGTTACCATTAATTCTGATCGCGATATTAATGTAGGTGCTCATGTCGATAGATTACAACATCATGATATTGTTGGTCGCCAAGGTACTATAGGTGTAGGAGAAAGAGGTGATTTAGTTTTATCTGCTAAACGAGATGTTAACCTTAAAGGTGCTATTATTCATGCTGAAGATAATTCTAAAGCAACGATTGAGGCTGGTCAGAATATTAATTTAACAACTGAGGCATTATCTGCTAAAAAGGATATGACGGTTAATAGTGATAACTATAATCGTACTGACCGTCGTACAGAATTAGGTACAGCTATTTTAAGTGATAGCAATGTTACTTTACGAGCAGGAAATGATGTAAATATCCGTAATGGTATTGTTAATAGTGAACATGGCGTAACATCAGTTGAAGCTGGAAATGATGTTACTATCACTAATGGGAAAAGTTATAGCCGTGATGAATATGGTCTAAAATACAAAGAAAAGAGTTTACTATCTCGTACAACTAATATCATACGTACAGATCATGAGCGCACAGGTGTTTTATCTTCAACAATTGGTGGAGATACAATTAATGTGAAAGCTAATCGTAATGTTTCGGTAACAGGTTCTAATATTTTAGGGACAAAAGATGTATCAGTATCTGCGGGTAATGACGTGCGTACGGATTCAGATGAAGAAACTCAACGTGATGATGTATATCAATATAGTAAAAAATCTGGCTTAATGGGCGCTGGTATAGGATTTACTATTGGTAGTAAAAAAGTGACTGATACATTAGATGAAAATTCTAAAACCAATGTAAATACATTAATTGGTTCTGCTAATGGCAAGGTTAGTATTGATGCTAATAATAAGGCACATCTAACTAGTACTGACTTAATTGGTAAAGGTGATATTGAAGTTAGTGCTTCAGATATAACACTTGATGGTAAACATGATAGTATAGCTTCAAAACAGGTGCATGAAGAGAAACAATCTGGTTTAACTGTTAGTTTAGGTGGTTCTATTGCATCAGCACTGACTACTGCACGTGGATTACAACGTAAAGCTAATAGTCGTGATGATAAACGATTAGGCACTTTAGAATCTCTTGAAGCTGGCAAGGAACTTAAAAAAGGTTATAGTAAGATTCAAGAGTATAAAAACTTTACCCCTGATTTTGTACGAGATGAAGCACAAAAATCAATAGCATCTGGAATACTTAAAGAACAAAAAGTAAAAGAAATCGATAGTCTTTTACAAAATAATAAATTAACCGATAAAACTAGAAAGGCATTAGAAAAAGAAAGAAAAAGATTAGCTGAAGAAGCAAGATATGAAAAAGCAAAAGGTTATAATGATTTAAACGACATAAATGGAGATCAAAAGCAATACAAAGAAAATAAACGGGCAAAAAAAGATGGATTAGCTAATATTCATGTAAGCGTTGGCTCCAGTAAAAGTAGAAGTGAATCAAGATTAGAAAGTAGTAAATATGCAGGAGGGCATATACTATCTGATAATGGAATCAAATTAGTTACAAAACCCACTACAGCTGATTCAGGAGATATACTAGCTATAGGGGAAACCATTCGAGGAGAATCTGTTGAATTGGATGCGAGTAGAAATCTCTCCCTACAAGCTGGAACAAACACAACTACTATAACTGATAAATATGATAATAAGGGCTGGTCAATTGGGGCTAACCTTAGTGTAAATGGTGGTGGCTTACTAGGTATTGATGCTAATTATAATAAAGCAAATGAAAATGGTACCACAGTTAAAACAACTCATTTAGGTACGGTTGTTCAAGGAAATAAAGTAATAACAAACTCTGGAGCTGATACTGCTATTGTGGGATCAAAAGTATATGGTGACTCCATTCAATCTCAAATAGGTGGTAATTTAACAATTAAAAGCTTGCAAGATAGTGAAACCTATAGAGGCGAAAAGAAAAATGTAGGATTTAGCATATCTACAAATGGTACACAATTAGGTGGGGTATCTGCAGAATATTCAAAAGGTAAAATGACTAGTGATTATACTAGTGTTACTGAGCAAGCTGGATTATATGCTGGTGCTGAAGGCTTTGATATAACAACTAAAGGAAATACTACATTAGAAGGTGCTGTTATTGATAGTAAGGCAAAAGCTGATAAGAATAAGCTATCAACGAATTCCTTAACAGTTAAAGATATTAAAAATAAAGCTGAATATAAATCTAGTAATACAGGTTTAAGTTACACATCTGTATCTGGATTTAAAAATTTAAGTCAAGCCGGTAAAGATGCTGTATATAATTCTTTAGGTTTATTACCAAAATTATTGCCAGATTCCGAAAAATCAGTTGAAAGTACTACTAAATCTGTTATTGCTAATGGTACAATAACAACAGAATCATCTAATATTGATATCAATAAGATTTCCAAAGATACTAAAAATAGTCTAAATAAACTTGATACTATTTTTGATAAGAAAAAGGTAGAAGAAAGGCAAGAACTAGCACGATTATTTGCTAAAGATGCTTTTGAGCAACTCCATTATTGGGAGCCTAAAACAAAAGAAGGAAAAGCTGCAAAGGCATTAGCGCATGCAGTAGTTGCTGAAACATCTGCACGTATAGCGGGAAACCCTACAGGTAGTGGTTTCTATGCTGGTGCAGCAAATGAAGCGTTGATTGGTGAAATTCAAAAAATTGCTAAATCTAATCCTGCTGTAGCACAATGGTTAAGTGCAAGTTTAGGGGCTTTAGTAAATCATGGGCTTGGTAAATCTCCAATTACTGGTGCTGCAGAGGCTCAATATGGAACAAAATGGAATTTTGCTGGTGCAGTGGTTCGATTAGGTGTCAGTACGTCGAAAATAGCTGTAGATACAACATCTGGAGAAATAATTTCAGAGTTTAGCCCTTTTGTTGGTAACCCAAGTGCATTTGATCAAGTTACAACGAAGCCAGTTTCATTTAGTGATAGAGTTTCTGATCAAAGTACACCTATGGATGATGTAATTTCTCCGGGTCCAGATTTAACTGAATCAAGTAATCTATCATCACCGGTTGTTTTAAAATCAGAGGATTATAAATTATATAACCTTCCACCTGATATAGACAATCAAACTGGTCAAATTAGTGTATGGGATAATGAAAAACAACAATATATTAAAACTAATACGTATGAATTTGGAGGGATAAAAGTAAATGATCAAGGTGGTTATGATGAATTTAATCGTGCCATTTTTACGGAGGTCGGTACTGGTAATTTAGTATATGGAATCAATAGATATGGTGTAACTTTATATCGTGGGTCGGATGGACAACCTAATTGGCATCTTGTTATACCAGAAAATAATTTTGCAAAAATAGGAAAACTTGATGGATCTGGATTTGAACGTCTAAATGTTACGACTGGTGATTTAGATATGGCAGCAAGTGGAGCATCTAGTGTTTATAATTCTGAAACACATCGAATTGTGAATGCAAGAACTAATTTACCATTATCAGAAAAAGGCGCACAAATCTTTAAAAATAACTTTAATATGGATTCTTTGCCTGCTGGTGTGAGGTATACAGATCTTCAATATGAACCTGATCATATTACAGTATTAATTAAGCCTTCAGACAATTATGTAAATATGGATGCTAGTACAAGAGAAGCTATATATACACATAGTTATAATAATTCGTCAGGGATAACTAGTGATTATCTTGTAAATGGTTATAAAACAGGAGCTATTGAACCAGCTCACGTAGAACCCCCTAAAGGGCATTTTTCGATAGGTAAAGATGTAGTTAAAATAAAACATAGATATAATGCTATTAGAAGAAAACCACAATCTAAATCTGTAACACTTCCTAGTGTAGATGCACAGGTTTCTGTTAAAGCTGATTTAGGAACTGTACATCCAAAAGAATTAAGTGGTCAATCTTTTTGGCGTGATACTACATTACACGTTGGTGCTGTAGATGCTAATGCAAAATTAAAACTTGATAAAGAAGGTATCGATGCAGGAGGAAAGCTTTCAGCAAATATTGTGAATTTTAAGGTACCTATTATGAATCAGTCTTTTGACCAATTAAGTTTGAAAGGGCAAGCTTCTTTGGGCTATGGTGCATCAGCAGGTGGACATATAAAAGCAAATTGGACTGATTTGAGTAAGGGGGTAACTACGGAGATAGCCCCACCACAGCTCGGTGTTAATGCTTCTGTTTCCACTGAATTAGGTGATGATTCTAATTCAGTAGAGATAAAGAAAGATTTTAATAAAACTAAGAAAAGAGAGAATAAATAGATGAATGTCTATAAACAGAAACGTAATTTCATAAGTCTGATTAGGTATAGATTATGGTGTTCTTTATTTATGATAGTTGCATGGACATTAAATGCAATATATGCTATACCTATTGATGGTATTGTTGCGATTCCAGAGGCAACACTAGTATGTACTATTTTTATTGTAATGCTTTTGTGGCCTCTTATTAGTCATAGAAAACTTTTTGTTTTAATATATCGAAAATATATCAACAAAGGACACTCTACATTTTATTTCTGTTTATGGATCTTATTAGGATGGATAGATAAAATTGTGAAAGAAGATGAACTCAATAGTTCTGCTTTTAGACTTTCATTTGAATCCTATTCACTATATGACTATATATGGTTAGTAATTTATATTCTATTCTTGATGTGGGTTAACTTCTATGCGGATATGAGCAATTGGCAACGTTTAATAGGTTCTGGTAGTGTGATTCTTTTAATCCTTAAATCCTTATATGTAAAGTAACCGCATTACTGGTACCTCTTAATTTATATCTGTGTTGACATTCTTCCCTCTGTATTGCTACAATAATGTGTATAATATATGCGATGAAGCAGAGTAGTAAACCTCTCTAGCGAGTGAGGATGGTGTAAGCTCACATTTGGTTGAAGGCGCTGTAGAGCATTGGCAAACGTTTTTCGTTACAGGGACTTTTTTGTTTGTAACGAAATGGTTGATTTTATGTCGGTTGTGTAAAGTGGAGGCAGCAATGACATTTCAAGAGATTATACTAAATCTACAAAAATTTTGGAGTGAACAAGGTTGTATCGTTCAAAATCCATATGACATCGAAAAGGGCGCAGGTACAATGAACCCTGCTACATTCTTGCATGCAATTGGTCCTGAACCATGGGCTGTATGTTATGTAGAACCTTCTCGTCGTCCAGCAGACGGTCGTTATGGTGATAACCCTAACCGTTTGTTCCAACATCATCAATTCCAAGTTATCGTGAAACCATCTCCAGATAATATCCAAGAATTGTACTTACAATCCTTGGCAACACTTGGTATTCACGCTGAAGATCACGATATCCGTTTCGTAGAGGATAACTGGGAATCTCCAACATTGGGCGCTTGGGGCCTTGGCTGGGAAGTATGGCTCGACGGTATGGAAGTAACGCAGTTCACATATTTTCAACAAGTTGGTTCCATCGACTGTAAACCAGTTTCCGTAGAGATTACATACGGTTTAGAACGTTTGGCTATGTACATTCAAGGTGTAGAAAACGTATATGACCTTAAATGGAATGAAAACGTTACATACGGTGACGTTTGGCATGCCAACGAAGTTGAGCAATCCGTGTATAACTTTGAATTAGCAGATACAGATATGCTCTTCAAATTGTTTGATATGTACGAAGCAGAAGCAAAACGCGTTTGCCAAGCGGGCTATGTATTACCAGCTTACGACTATGTATTGAAATGTTCCCATACATTCAACTTGCTTGATTCCCGTGGTGCCATTTCTATCAGCGAACGTACAGCTTTCATCGGCCGCGTACGTGCATTAGCTCGTATTTGTGCACAACAATACCTTGCTAAACGCGAAGAATTAGGTTTCCCACTTTTGAAAGGAGATAAATAAGATGGCAAAGGA
>JAWERH010000016.1:0-12017 GCA_032482215.1 Veillonella sp.
TGTTAGCTATCAATGTGCTGCATTCCACCCTAAATTGCGACTCGCTGGGGAAGACAAGGTGTGTCACTCTAAAGAATTCGCTGCGGCTATGCTAGAATCCACCATTGAACAAACAATTGTGGACGGAGCTAATGTCATAGGCCGTACCTTGTTACGATTGGTAGAAAATCCAACTGTATTAGAAGAAATCGTTGCTGAATTTAATGCAACTAAATAAAGCTTTTTTTATATCTATCAGGATGGCTGTAATAGTGTAGGTAGAATTCGTGGTCTTTTTCAGAGCTATTAATTATAGACGATAATGAGATGTTTCCATTTATGAAGCTCTGAATCTTGGTGAAATAGGCACCTAACTCATGGTCGTGATAATAGAGCGCCCAGACCACGTTATTCCCCGCGATGACTGGGATATACTTAAACTCAAGAAATTCAAATAAACCGGCTATGGTGATATCATCTGGAACGACAAATTCCTCCCGATGATGATTCATATCATCGCCTGCACAAACTGCATCTCGATCAATTATGATACGCATATAATTTCACTTCCTATCTATGTCGATTACTATTTACGTATTTTTAATAGATGTATTAATGACAGGATTACTTTATATTTTGTCTATATATACGCCTAAATATTACATTGTCTAAATATTACTGTACTACTGATTTACAATAATATCTATCCATTTATATACCGTATTAAAGGAGGCTTTATGTCCTCAACTGAAACATTAGAAATTAAAAATTATATAGGACTTACCGGTGATAAACCCATCCGATTCATTGCATCTGATGTGGACGGCACATTGGTTAACGATGCCAAGTCCATCCCCGATGATGCTATAGAGGCGATTCGTGCAGCTCGTGAAAGCGGCATTCGTGTAGCTATCGCTTCTGGTCGTGCTTGGAATGAGATGAATGATGTTATCGAGAAATTACCATGTTTACGCTACTTTATGTGTACCAATGGTGCTTATGTAATGGATAAGGATGAAAATCGTACGCTGTTCCATGTTACCTTTGATAAAGAACAAGCCCTTTATTTATTGCGCAAACTTTTAACCTATGGCGTCTATGTAGAGGCCTATGTGAAAGATAAAATCTATGGCATGTATCCGCCGTCCCGTTGTATTACGCCGGAACGTTTATGTGCCTGTGCAGATGAACGTAATAACAGTGATACAAAGAGTTCTCATAGTGTAATGGATAATTATATTTCTGCTGATACAGAAGGACATCTACCTGGTGAAACCCATGATCACTATGCTTTGGCTGAAGGTGATGAAGCAGCCAATACAAATATGTCTGAATGTGAAGTTGAACAGGCTAATTTCTTCTTTAGACCTAATATTCGTCCATTTATCTTAGCAACACGTACGATGGTACCTGATTTACTTGCTCATATGGAAGCCTTAGACGAAGGCCCTGAAAAGATGCAAATCTTCTACGGTGACGAGCCTATGCGCCAACGCATCTTACAAGACTTACGCGATGAATACCAAGGTATGTCTCATGATGGTACAGGCCGTGAACGTTTTTATGATGTACTACTCTCTAGTGAAGGTAACTTAGAATTCGTATTACCGCATACCACAAAGGGAACAGCCGTTGAGGCTTTAGCCAATCATTGGGGCTTTAGTCCAGACGAAGTAATGTCACTGGGTGATAGTGAAAACGATCTATCCATGCTACGCTTTGCCGATGCTAGCGTTGCTATGGGCAATGGTAAACCGAATATTAAAGAAGCAGCGCGCTACGTGACTACAGATAATAACCACCAAGGTGTAGCAAAGGCTATCTATTCAGCTATTGCATACAACAATGAATTACTTAAAAAATAATAATCATATCTAAAATTAGAGATACTACCAGTTAAAAATAAATACTTTTAACTGGTAGTATAGGGAAATATATATTATTTAATTGTAAGAGCTTAATAGTAAAAGCGTCGGCATCGTAATAGAATTTATGACCCCTATCGTTGGTAATAGTTGATGTATAATCAAAGATCGGAGGTGATGTAAATGGGAAATCTAAAATTTCATATCGATGACACTTGTGTTAAGTGTGGTGCATGTGCCGTAGATTGTCCTGTTCAATGCATCACCAAAGGGGAGACTCAGTTTAATATTGGCAAAGGCTGTATCGGCTGTGGCGATTGTTATTCAATCTGTCCCGTTGGAGCTGTAAAAATGTCTAAACGCGAGGATCATAAAACATAGTCCATTGAAAGGCTAGAGTCCCTCGAAAGGTTAGAGCTTATTAAAGATTATTTCCTCGTATTAAGTTTGTTATATAGTAAAATCCGAACATTAAAATCTTTTCTATAAATTTCATACGGAATATATGGAGTCCATATACTTCGTATGGTATAATGAAATGTAATGAAATTTAGCGTTTTGCTCGAGAAAACGCACCGCCAGTACAGAAATGTATGGGCATTAAAAAATGGTGAATATACTTTCACAAATAGATGCATATGGAGGAAGGCATGGAAAACAAGGAATTTGTTATTGTTGTTGACTTTGGTGGTCAATATAATCAATTGATAATTAAAACCGCAAGGTATCATCTTCACAGGTGGTCCTAACAGCGTATATGAAGAAAACTCTCCAAAAATCGAAAAAGAGATTTTTGAACTTGGTATTCCTATCCTTGGCATGTGCTATGGTATGCAATTTATGGCGCATACATTGGGTGGCGAAGTTAAATCTGCGGACAACCGTGAATTTGGTAAAACACCTACTAAAGTGGATACTACATCCCCATTGTTCAAAGGCTTGGACGAAGACCAAGTTGTTTGGATGTCCCACGTTGACTATGTAGCAAAAGTACCTGAAGGTTTCGAAATTGTTGCTCATACAAAAGACTGCCCTGTTGCATCCATGCAAAACAAAGAGCGTAAATTATACGCTATGCAATACCATGCAGAAGTATTGCACACTGAACATGGTAAAGAAATGCTTCACAACTTCTTGTACGAAGTATGTGGTTTCACAGGCACATGGACAATGGCAAACTATGCAAAAACTGCTATTGAAGAAATCCGTAATACTGTAGGCGATGGCAAAGTATTGTTGGCATTGTCCGGTGGTGTAGATAGCTCCGTTGCAGCAGCTCTTATTTCTAAAGCTGTTGGCGACCAATTGACTTGTATCTTTGTTGACCATGGTTTAATGCGTAAAAACGAAGGCGACGAAGTTGAAGCAGCTTTCAAAGATTCCGGCATGCATTTCATCCGCGTCGATGCGGAAAAACGTTTCTTAGATAAATTGGCTGGTCTTGAAGATCCAGAAGCTAAACGTAAAGCTATCGGCGAAGAATTCATCCGCGTATTCGAAGACGAAGGCCGTAAAATCGGCTCCGTTGACTTCTTGGCGCAAGGTACAATCTACCCTGACGTTATTGAGTCCGGTACTGGTGAAGCAGAAGTTATCAAATCTCACCACAACGTAGGTGGCTTGCCTGCAGTTGTAGACTTCAAAGGCCTTATCGAACCATTGCGCAACCTCTTCAAAGACGAAGTGCGTGAACTTGGTTCTGAATTAGGTTTGGCTGACTACCTCGTATGGCGTCAACCATTCCCAGGTCCTGGTCTTGCTATTCGCGTAATGGGCGAAATCACGAAAGACAAACTCGACATCTTGCGTGATGCGGACTACATCTTCCGTGATGAAATTGCTAAAGCTGGTCTTGATCGCGACATCAACCAATACTTTGCAGTATTAACATCTACACGTACTGTAGGCGTTATGGGTGACTTCCGTACATATGATTACACATTGGCATTGCGTGGCGTAACAACAACAGACTTCATGACTGCTGACTGGGCACGCATCCCTTACGACGTATTGGACACAATCTCCCGTCGTATCGTAAACGAAGTACAACACATCAACCGTATCGTGTATGATATTACATCTAAACCACCTGCTACAATTGAGTGGGAGTAATATATAAGAGTTGCTTTGGCTAAGAAACCTTGATTTAACAGCATTTTAGACATTATAAATAGTGTGAAAATGAGATGAAATTCTTTGGATTATCTCCAAAAGAAGCTTTTAGTTTGAAACTTTCTTTTTTGTTTAAAGAATATGGAAGGAATGATATATGACCTCTTCTACTACTGTACTTGATTATTTGAAATTACTTGAAGATGAGTATCATGATTTCAAACAAAGATGGCATAATGATAATTTAGAACTTGTGCGTGATATTTTAAATTTTTGTTAATACAGTTCATCATGATGATTGTTACATCTTTTTTGGAGTAGCTGACGACGGTACTATTATTGGTGTAAATGAGGACATTAATCGGAAAGATAGTGAAACATTGACTGAAAGGACCTAAAGTATCAAAACATAAAGGAAATTGAGTATTATGAACGCAATCACAGCTCACGCTGATTATGTAATCGGACGTATTTTTTGTCACCCCCTAAAACAGGCTCTTTCACGTTTTTGTGAGAAGGCTTTTTATGTTGGGTTTTCTGATTTAGAGAGAAATGGGGAGGTGCAATATGCTTAACCATTTCTCAAACGAAGTTGATGGACAACTAAAGTTTTATCAAGATTATCTACCTCTTGTTGATAAAACTTTGAAAACAGATGATATTTTAACAGACTATACAGATGGTATTGTAAATGGAAATCTGCTTGAATTTAAAGTTGTTATCAATGATATTAACTCTGTTCTATTCCAAGCCATCAAATATCTATCCGCTCGGAGAATCAAAGGAAAAGAAATTCCCAAAAACATTCTGCTTGTGTCGCTAACGAATGAAAAAATCTACGTTTTTGATAGTCAGGAATATTTAACACATATCGAAAAAGTATATTTTGGTGGTGCAAGTGTAAAAACCTCTGGTTTTTCTTCTGATGCTCCTCTTGAAGTTTTAGAATACGGTCAAAGTCAACTAGACGAAAGTCGTCTTATTACTTTACTACGTTCAAAGCAATATACAAAAATTAACATCGACGAAAACTGTATTGTTGGTTGGGCAGAACGTTTTTATCGTGAAAACAAAGGAGCTAAAAAGTCTGATTTTATTGGTGACCATACTGGTAAAGTTAAAATTATTGGTGAAATTCGGAAACCTGAGAAACTAAAAGAGTTTATCAATCCTTATATCGGTGTAACTAATGTTCAATTTCAATATTTGATGGATAAACTCAATGATACTTTGCAAAAGAAAAATTTAGGAGCTTTCTACACTCCTGAACCTTATGTTCAAAAGTCATTGGAGCTAGTCCGACAGGCTATTAAACGTGTTCCAGAAGGAAATGATTATATTATTTTGGATAGATGTGCCGGAACTGGAAACCTTGAGAAATTGATGAGCGACGAGGAATTAAGTCACTGTGTTCTTTCAACTATAGAATATTATGAATACAAAGTTTTGCTGGAATTGCTTGGAGATAAAGTCCGTCATATCATTCCACCAACTGAAAAAGAAGATACTTTTAATATGGGGCTAGTCCGAGGAGCGGATGCTCTTAGCGAGGAATATATCAACAATGAAATTGTTCAACACTATATCAACGACCCCAAAGTGACAATTATCATGTACGAGAATCCCCCTTATGCAGAGACTACTTCTATTGAACACCAAAAAGCTGGGACTAGTAAGCAATCATCTGCTTGGAAAAAGAGTTTTTTAGTGACGGAGATGAAAAAAGAAGTTAAAAGACAGGCGACAAACGAACTCGGAAATATCTTTATCTGGTCTGCTTTCAAATATTATTTACGCCAACCAACAGATTCTTATATTATCTATAGTCCTGTAAAGTATTGGAAAGTTCAGCATCTCATCGATCAAAAATTTTTAGGTGGTTTTGCTTTTAATCGCAAACACTTTCATACTAATATTGATGCGATGATTATGTGTGCTCTTTGGAGTAAAGAAGAAGACGTACTAGAGTTACTAAAATTAGAAGCCTATGATATTGATAAGGATGGAAATTTACTTCCTGAAAATAACATCATTATTAAAAGGATACATAGCACGTATAGCCAAAACTACTTTGATAAAAGAAAGTTCATAGATGATGAAAATAATGGACTTTATCTAGGATTAAATGGTAAAGAGTATGAAGGTAAAACTAAGAGTGTTGTTCCTTTGTTTAATTCAAATATTCTGGGCTATATGGCAGTATATAGTTCTGGATTTGATAACCCAGATTTACACGCTACCTTAATAATGGCAGGTAGATATGATGGACATGGCTTTTTTCTTCGCTCTGACAACTTCCTAGAAAAACTCCCAATGTTTGCCGCCAGTCGCTATATTACTTATAATCGACACTGGACACAGCGTGCTAATATTATGAAATCTGCCGATGGCGCTGAACGTTTTAATAAAGCTGTATCAAGTAACACGATTGAACAAGACTTATTGAAAATTCTGCTCTTCACAACACTTGAAACGCAAAATCATATGAGAAGTTTATATGGCTCTGATGGACGATTCTACCGCAATGAGTTGTCACTGGATAACTCTAATGGAGATACGCTAGCAACAGTCAACCTAGGAAAATTGAAACAAGGTTCTAAAGAGACTGCTTTATTTGAACAATGGAAAAAAGTCTTAACAGAAGCTAAGAAAACAGAAAATTATAATTCTCAATTAACGTATTCTGTTTACCAGATTATTGATGAGCTTAATACATCTAAAAAAGATGAAAATGATAAAACAGTCTATGACTATCCTGAATTAAATGGACACTTGAATACTTTGAAAACAATGGTAAAAGAATATTATAATTCTGAAATTGTTCCCTTTTTATTTGAGTACGAATTTTTGAAGTAATAATTAAAAGTCGATTTTCGAAAAGTGAACTGCACCCCAAAATTGGACACAATTTTTGGGGTGCAGTTTTTTATGTGATGAATTGCAATAAGTAATGCGACAAAATTAAATCAATTTTTTAATCTCATGTTTAAATATGTCAAATGGTGTTTTAAACCCAAGGCATTTTCTAGGTCGATTATTAATCAGCACTAGTGCTTCTGTTAGTTTATCTAGTGTTTACAAAATGTATGTAAATAAGAACCTTGTAAATGCTTATTTTGTAATGGGTTGCAGACTTTATATGAAGAGTGGGAATAAGAATAGCAAATAACTTTAGTTATTACTAAGCTAAATAAGCCTCCTGTCTTTGATATGTACCCATTTTCCTGGACACATATTATTTACTAGCCTAAACACATGGATGCTTCTGTTGTTGTAATAGTTAATATACTCTTCTATTGCTACTGCAAAAGCATTAAATGATGAATATTCTTTTTCAAAACCATAATATATTTCTGTTTTCAATCTACCAAAAAAGGTTTCCATCACAGAGTTATTATAACAATTTCCTTTTCTAGACATAGACTGAATAATGCCATGTTCTTTAAGTGCTTGCCTAAAATAGTTATGCTGGTATTGCCATCCTTGATCAGAGTGGAAGATTAATCCTGAAAGATTAGTAAACTTCTTAGAGGCTTTCTCTAACATACGAGAAATCTGTTCTAAGTTAGGCCTTAATGCTAAGTCATAACTATATCTCATTAAAATACCCCATTTACTGGTTGTCCAGTAAAGGGGGTACATATCACTTTTGATGGGAGGCTTTTGTATTTTTTACAGAAATTGGTATACTGATGTTAAGTTATAGATTTTGGTTAAACAGTTGTTTGAAAATAGAGGTCCTATGAAAACGACAAAATCTTTTGGCGAGTATCCCAAATATTCTCTCCATGATGCAAGGGTCCAAAAAATAGAATATGAAGATGATAATTTGATTTTGACTTTTGAGTACATTTTCTCTTATGAGAATGGTGTTGAACAAACTCATAAGGCTCAAGTTGTGTTTGAGACGTGCGATATAGATGATCTAGAAATTCTCGTCTTTAATAGTACAATATTAGATACTTTCACGGGTAAAAGAATTGAGTTGCCTCAGTATCAACAGGAATATGGTGAAAGTGAATTCGAGGTCATTACAGAGACCTATAATTGGGGACGAGCTGTGTTGCAAGGTTGGCTATGGACCGAAGGGAATCCCGTACATTGTATAATGAACATATACTTTAAAGGTGATATGGTATATGTAGTTGATGAGACCTAAGATGAGCGATTTAGATTTTACTATTTGCTGTACTGTTACTTTCTTCAGCAAGAAGAGGAGAACTCCACTGAATTTGAATAATGGAAAGTATTGCCCTCAGCTTGTTATAAAGGGTTCTGAACAGCTGTTAGGTGTAAACTTTATTGATGGTGAAGATGTCATCTTTGATAAACAAATAGGAGCTAATGCTTTGCCACTTTATGAAAATGTGGACTATTCTGATCTACGAGCAGGTACTGAGTTCCTTATCATGGAGGGCGAAAATATTGTTGGTGAAGGGATTGTAAAAGAAATCTTTCAACATAAAACGTATGGGAGTAAATAACTATGGGATATAAAAATGTATGTATCAACTGCAGGCTCTCCTTGTCGGAGGGTACAAACTACGAGTTGTTTAATACAAATAAAACCTGTCCCACATGTAAAAGTAAGATGTACTTTGTGAACGAGAAGTTCAAAGCTCCTAAAAAATCTAATGATAAAGAATGGAAGATTATCGAGTATTTGTTGTTGAGCGGCTATGACTTCCGAAATCCTTATTGTGGACATGAGCAATGTATTTATTTTGAGTTTCCTAAGAACCTGCAAGAGGCAGAGGCGTTTATTCGTGAGATGCGAAAGTTAAAGTAATCATTTGGAGGAGCTTTTATGGCGATTACCTATAGCGAAGATAAGAATTTTACGCCTCAACAAGCAGCAGATTTATTTCTATCTGTTCGTTGGGTGGTAGGCAAGTATCCTGACCGATTACATAAGGCTCTCATGAATTCATCCTGTGTGATTTCTGCGTGGGATGGCGATCGTTTAGTTGGTCTTATTCGTGTCATGGATGATAGCGAGTTGGTGTGCTTCATCAATTATGTACTGGTTCATCCTGAGTATCATGGCCGAGGTATTGCAGGTCATTTGCTAGAAATGGTGAAAGAGGCTTACAAGTCTTACTTGTACATTAATGTTATGATTGGTGATAGCAAGAATGCACCATTTTATGAAAAACATGGATTTAAGGTAAAAGAGAATTCCTTGCCAATGCAATATCGTAATGTACCTAAATATACAAAAAGATAATTGGTCGGATAATCTGTATAGCAAGTAACTGGTTAAATTGTTAATAAAAGGCTACACGTACATAGAGTTACGTGTAGCCTGTAGCCTTTGTTATGTAAACAGTATATACTAAAACGGATATGTAGATGCGATGGAGAAGAATATGGATATATTAATACGAAAAGCGACACCCGAGGATTTAGATTTAGTTACGCATATAGAAGCAACTTGTTTTCCTCCGGCAGAGGCGGCATCTCGTGAGGCGTTTAAGAAAAGATTAGACCATTATGCAGGTCAGTTTTTAATTGCCTTTGACGGGGATACGCCAATCGGTTTTATCGATGGTTTTGTATCTGATGATGAAATATTAACAGATGAAATGTTCGCCGATGCTTCCTTGCATAATCCTAACGGAGCATGGCAGATGATATTTGGACTAAATACATTGCCAGCGTATCGGAATCGTGGCATAGGTGGTAAGTTAATTGAAGCTTTTATCGACCTTGCGAGAGAGGAAAAGCGTAAGGGTGTTATTCTAACCTGTAAGGAAGAAAAGATTCATTATTATGCCAAGTTTGGCTTTGTGAATGAAGGTGAATCTGTATCTGATCACGGTGGTGCTAAATGGTATCAGATGCGTGTTGTGTTCTAGCCCTATAATTACATACAAAAGAAGAAGCTGAAATCTTGCAGAGTAGCATTGATTTCAGCTTCTTTTTTGTTGGGAAGATATGTATTTTTGAAGGATTTTGATTAAAAATAATTAAATGATTTCCTTGACCTGCGCTACACCTTTATCGGTGAGCATGTAATACCCATTTGTCACATACAAGAGACCTTGTTTCTTAAGGTGTGATGCAGCTTGGTGTGTATAGTCTGGCTTCCAGTTCAGGTGTTCGTGAATGGTGCCGATACCGTTTTCAATGGCCGCTATAGGTGTATTCATATGGGTATAGATGTGACAGAGCATCATCATTTCACGATAGTGACGGCGCAAGTGGCGTTGGCGTCGATAGGTGGCGATATACCCCGTCTTTGGTGTACATATAACGGCGATTAATAGGGCGAGACCTATGGTCGTTGCGATAGCACCTGCAATGGATACGTCTAGGGTGAAAGCAATTTCCGTACCGATGACGGCACAGATCATGCCGATGATGATACTGCTAGTGAGCATGGCTTTCACAGAGGCGGTCCATAAATAAGCGATGACCGCAGGTCCGATCATGAGGCCAATAACGAGGATGGCACCTACCGCTTGGAAGGAGGCCACCACGGTGAGAGACACCATGGTCATGAGTACGTAGTGGATGAGGGCCGGCATGAAGCCGAAGAGCCCCGCTAATAGTGGGTCGAAGGTAGATAGCTGCAATTCCTTGTAGAAGAGCATAACTAATAGGAGGTTGATGACCGCTACCCCTAGGGAAATCCATAGAGATACAGGACCTAAGTCGGTACCGTTTATAATCCATCTGTCGAATGGGGCGAACGCGATCTCCCCTAGAAGTGCCGTATCTACGTCAAGGTGTGCGTTGCCGCTATAGAGACTGACGAGGATGATGGCAATGGAGAATAGAAGGGGGAAGATGATACCAATGGACGCATCTTCGTTGACGAGGCCCGTGTTATGAATCATCTCTGTAAGCCACACCGTTCCTACGCCGACTACGGTTGCCCCTACTAAAAGCAAGGGCGAGTTTAAGTCTTCCGTTACAAAGAAAGCGAGCACGATGCCGAGGAATACAGTGTGCGTAATGGCGTCAGCCATCATGGACATGCGGCGCAGCACGAGGAATACACCAGGGATAGCGCACGCAATGGATACCGCAATGGCGATGAGTAAAATCTCTGTATGTACTGTCATGGGGCACCTCCTATGCGAGGCTGTCCACCCTCTGCTCTATATATCTTTTGTTGTAAGTCAGCGGGACTTATCCTTGTAGTTTCTGATAATAAAGCTTGTTTTGATTGTTTGTTTCTACGATATTGCCATAAGATGCCTCTATTAGGTGCAAATATGAGGCTCAACAGTACGATAACCGACAGAATGACGATGATCGCAGGTCCTGTAGGCAGTTTTTGTACTGTTGTACTCCATATGGTACCGCCAATAGCAGATACCATGCCGAAACATCCTGCTAGTATACACATGGTACCGAGCTTGTTCGTCCACTGACGGGCCCCTACGGCCGGTGCAATGAGTAGGGAACTAATCAAGATAGCACCTACTGATTGAATGCCGATGATGATGGTCATAATCAATAGTGAACGATATAAAATGAGTGTAAAGGTGACGGGAATTTGCAATGTTTTAGCGTACTCTACGTCAAAGGAAATGAGCTTTAGCTCTTTCCAAAATAAGGCTGTTAACACGATAATGATGAGCGCTGCCGCCGATGTAATGTACACATCGCGGGCTAATATGGTAGCGGCCTGTCCAAATATAAATTTTGAAAGACCCGCCTGACCTGCATTGTTTAGACTTTGAAGGTAGGTGAGTAGAACCATACCAAGACCAAAGAAAGCAGATAGTATAGTAGCCAAAGCGCCATCGAATTTGATTTTACTGTTTTCTACGGTGATGGTAATGAGCCACGCTGCAGTGATAGAGGACAGGGCAGCACCTATAATGAGTACCTCAATGTCTTTTATACCGGTCAGCAAGAATGCGATGACGACACCAGGCAGTGCCGCGTGAGAAAGGCCGTCACCGATGAGGCTTTCCTTGCGCAGTACAGCGAAGGTGCCTGCAATACCACTGGCAAGGCCCAAGAGAGCCGTGCCGAGCAATACCATCTGTGTCGTATAGGATTGGAGTATGGTCATACAATCCTCCCCTTGCCGTAGGTGCGCTC
>JAWERH010000017.1:0-9417 GCA_032482215.1 Veillonella sp.
ATTTCTTCTGCTGTAAGAGCATCTTTAACACCAGAAGCACCATTTTTCTCAACCTTTAAGGAAATGCCCATTTCTTTGGCTTTTCGTTCTAAAGATTCAGCAGCCATGTAGGTATGAGCAATACCAGTAGGGCAACCAGTTACAGCCAATACATCGTAGTGCGGGTTATCTACAGAAATCTTAGGAGCCACTTTTTCGATAGCTTCCGTAGCTTTAGCTTCGATAGCATCGGTAATGCTTGGAGTCTCTTGAGATTCTGGCTGTTTGATATATCCTGCAACGGATGGGTCAAAGTTACCTTGCTCTTTAGCTGTTACGAGTTCCAAGAAACGTTCTACAGTTGGTGCAGCGATGAGGGCTTCTTTGAAATCAGGGTCGATAACCATCATAGCTAATTGGCTTAATACCTCTACATGAGTGTCTGCAGCGCCTTCAGGGGCAGCGATCATGAAGAATAAACGAGAAGGTTGGCCGTCGAGTGCCTCAAAGTCTACGCCGTGAGGCACAACCATAGCTGCTAGGCCTGCTTCTTTTACGCCTGCAGATTTAGCATGTGGTGTAGCGATGCCGTCACCAAGGCCGGTAGAGCCAGATTCCTCACGAGCGAAAACGGCTGCTAAGTACTCACCTTTGTCGATGAGGTTACCGCCTTTTTCCATTAACTCGCCTAAGGTATAAATAGCGTCAGCCTTTGTAACAGGGTCCGCATTTAGCAGGACGGATTGAGGTTTTAATAAATCAGTGATTTGCATATGTGTACTCCTTGATGCAAATAAAATGTAAAACTAGTTAACTCGTACTTGTGAAAGTAATGCTTCTACTTCTGTCAGTGTAGCGAGATTTTCAGAGTAAGCGGAGGCAGAGCCACTGGAGATACCCCAGTATAGAGCCTCTTGTAGATTCCCTGTCTTTTCAAAGCCTGTAATAAAGCCTGCTACCATGGAATCGCCAGCGCCTACAGAATTTACGAGCGTCCCCTTAGGGGCAGGGCTCGTATATACAGTGCCATCAGCTGCGACCAAGATAGCTCCATCACCAGCCATAGAGATAAGCACATGCTGTGCGCCTTTCTCTTGCAATGCTTTGGCAGCTTCTACGAGGTCCTCCTTTGTAGAAAGGGGGCGACCAAAGATTTCGCTAAGCTCATGATTGTTAGGTTTAATCAAGAACGGTTTATATGGCAATACTCGTGTAAGTAAATCCTTTGTAGCATCTACGACGATGCGAATGTTTTTATGTTGCAAGCGCTCCATAATGAGCTCGTACATATCGCTAGGTAAGCTAGAAGGAATACTGCCTGCAAGGATTAGTGTATCCTTATCTGTTAATGCGTCGAGCTGTTTGTAGAGGGCTTCTAATTCGTCGTCCGAGATAATTGGTCCACGGCCGTTGATCTCTGTTTCCTCATCAGAGGCTTTCACCTTAACATTGATACGAGTTAATCCTTCGCGGAGTCGAATGAAATCTTCTTTTACGCCGAAGCTATTGAGCTGCGTAACGATTTCTTCACCTGTAAAGCCGGCGATGAAACCGAGTGCCGTTGTATCCATGCCCAAGTTATTAAGAACGATAGATACGTTGATACCCTTGCCGCCACCAAGAACGTATTCTTGGGTTGTACGATTAATGGTGCCCGTCTTGAGGTGATCAAGTCGTACGATATAATCGAGGGCTGGGTTAAAGGTAATGGTGTAAATCATACAAATTCCCCTTTAAGATAAATTATTAGCTTATGATTGGTTAATCTTGTTATTAGCGTAAATTTGATTGATTTTGTAATTAGCCTATGATTGGTTAATCTTGATTCCGTAGTCGTAACCAGTAAAGGAGTGGTACGAGGTATAGGAAGAAGGCGAATGGTACATAGCCAGCTGTACTAGTACCTATCATAACTACAGGTACATAAGCAGCGATGTTCCATGGTAATAGTGGAGCAATGAGAATGCCACTGTTTTCAAAGTCGAGCATCACATCTTCATCTTGAATACCCCGTTGAGCGTAGGTAATACGCATAATAGAATGTGTCATTACAACCGCAATAGCTTGGCTACAGCCAACAGCGCCGGTTAAGAGTGCAAGACCTACATTGGCAGCAAATACATCGCTCCGCGTTTTAGCTCGCTCTAATAGTTGTCTAACATCATTCCAGAAGCCAACCCCTTCGAGCATGCCTGAAATGGCAGTGGCCATAAAGATAGATAGGGTGGGGATGAACATTGTTTGCAATCCACCGCCATGAATGATGTCTGCTAGTGGATTATAATGTGGTAGTTCAAATCCTGTTAAGGTATACCAGCCTAAATCGGAAAGAGTAGCTCCTTGATTTGTATAAGCCAGAATGGCTGCGGCTAATGCGCTGAGGCCGATAGGCCAACGGATAGATACTTTCAAAGGCAATAAAGCGATGACGATAATCACTGGAATCCATAAGGTCCAATCGATGTTGAACACAAAGTGGATTGTATCGGGCAGCAAGCTATTAGTATAGTTGAGTGGGAACCACTGAGATAGTAATAGATAAAGCACAGTAGAAATCACAAGTGCTGGCAGACCATCCTTAAACATAATAGGGATATTGGTTGGTACCCTTGTATGCGTTAAAGCCGCTACGAGAGAGGCACTAGATGATAAAGGACCATTCCGATCGCCAAAGTACGCACCTGCTATAATGGCACCAGCTACGATATCCTCTGGAATATTACCGGCTCTTGCCATCGTGATGAGTACAATGCCTATGGTGCCTACAGTACCGAAAGATGTACCTAATACCATGCTAACAATCGCTGTTAATAAGAAGGCACAAGCAATAAAGAGGGACGGATCAATCAAGTCGATGCCGGTGGCGATAATCATAGGGATGATGCCTGCTGCTTGCCACATAGCAATGAGCCAACCGATAAGCAAGAATATTTGCATTACCACAATCGAGCTTTTAGCACCTGTCCATGATAGGTTTAGCAGTTCTTTTGGTTGGTATCCTTTGCGATAGAATACATAGGCCATGATGCACCATACCACTATCAAGGCGTAACCAATAGCAATACCGTTAGCTACGGCGATGATAATGACGATGATAGATATGAGTAAACCTATGAGCGACTCCGTATTTTTCGGCATTAGAGAACGGCCTTGTTGATACTTTAGAAATGCATTTAATATGAGTTGTAACCACTTCATCTTAATCAATAGGAAGTTCTGTTTCGAAGACTTCCTCGGCAGGGCCAGTCATGAGCACCGTGCCATCCTCCAAGTATGAAATATGTAATGTTCCTAAATAGAGCTCTACATCTACTTCGCGACCGGTTAAGCCTTTTTCAAAGGACATAACAGCAGAAGCACAAGAGCCTGTACCACATGCTAAGGTGGCGCCGGCACCGCGTTCCCATGTGCGAACCTTGATGTGCTTATCATTTACTACCTCAATGTAGTTAACATTTGTATTGGATGGGAATGCATCGTGTTTTTCAATGATAGGACCTTGTGTCGTTACAGGCGCCTTTGTAATGTCATTGATATACACCTCTGTATGAGGCACGCCGAGTAATACGGAGCTTACCGTTACTGTTTCGCCGTTTACATCGAGGTCTACATCGATAACCTTATCCATATTTACATCCATCGGAATGTCTTGGGCTGCAAAGAATGGCTTGCCCATGTCTACTGTAACTAGCGTTACGATGCCATTTTCAATGGTTAAGGTAGGTTTCATTACACCGGCCAAGGTTTCGATGGTGAAAGTTTCTTTAGTAATTTCACCGTGTTCGTAAGCATATTTGGCAAAGCAACGGATCGCATTGCCGCACATTTCTGCTTCACTACCATCAGAGTTGATAATGCGCATGCGCACATCGCATGTTTCAGAAGGAACTAGGATGGCAAGACCATCAGCACCGATACCAGTACGACGATCGCAAAGGCGAATCGCCAAATCAGTATAGTCCTTGTTAGCACCTTGAGGGTCGGCAAAGAGGATGAAATCATTGCCAAGACCATGCATTTTAGTTAATTTCATAAAGTCTCCTATCAATAAGTAAGACTTTCACCATGAAGCCCGTGAAAGTCTCATATGTATATTATTATATATTCTATATTATATCATAAATGACCCTTAATTATGTGGTGGAACTTTATAAAATTATAGCGAAAGTAAGCGAAAAATAACCCACGTGGGACGATTAAATGGGCGGATATAAAGGGCTCTATTACTTTATTGTTTGTCAGAGAAATGATAAAATATAGAGTAATGTAGTTTATCGTAATAGAAAGAGGAACACATATGCGAATTCAAGGGATTTCTGGATCTCGTGGCGTTGCAGTAGGCAATGTATATAGATATATTCAAGAGGAAATTGTCATTCCTGATTACACTGTAGCAGAGGATAAGGTAGAAGCGGAAATTGGTAAGTTCGCTTCTGCTATGGCAGCTACCTTAAAGCAATTAGATACAATTCGTCAAAAGGCGTTAAAAGACATGGGCCCTGAAGAGGCGGCTATTTTTGAAGCGCATATGCAAATCGCGCAAGACCCATCTTTGTCTGATGGTATTAAATCCCTTGTTGAGACTAGCCATACAAATGTGGTAGCAGCTACAGCTCAAACCATTGAAACCTTTGCGAATATCTTCCTCGGTATGGAAGATCCATATATGCGTGAACGCGGTGCAGATATCAAAGATATTGGTGATCGTTTGATGCGCAATATGTTAGGCATGAACCCTCGAGGTTTATCCCATATTTCTGGGGCGGTTATCTTGGTGGCTCATGATTTGGCACCATCTGATACAGCTTCTCTTGATAAAAATGTGGTAAAAGGCATTGTAACAGCTGCTGGTGGCCCTACATCTCATGCAGCTATCATGGCGCGCACCTTGGAAATTCCTGCCGTTATGGGCGTTGGTGATATTGAAGGCTTCGTAGATGGCGAGAAAGCAGTTGTACTTGGTACAGATGGTATTGTGGAAACAAATCCATCTGATGCGGATTGGACTGAATATACAAATCAAGCGGCTGCATACCAAGAGGAATTGAAACGCTTGCGCGAATCTGCCAATCTTGAAGCTACAACAACTGATGGTCATCATGTAGAATTATTCGGTAATATCGGTAAGTCTAAAGATGCTAAACACGCTCTTACAATGGGCGCACAAGGTATTGGCTTATATCGTACAGAATTCTTGTACATGGAAAACGACGAGTTGCCAACAGAAGATGTACAGTTTGAAGAATATAAAAAGGTTGCAGAAGATATGCAGGGTCAACCTGTTATTATCCGTACCATGGATATCGGTGGCGATAAAGAATTGAAATGCCTTGATTTACCAAGTGAAATGAATCCATTCCTTGGTTATCGTGCGATTCGTATTTCCTTGAACCGTCCGGATATCTTCAAAGTACAATTACGTGCGTTATTGCGTGCTAGTTCCTTTGGCGATATTCACATCATGTACCCTATGATTGCTTCCGTAGAAGAAGTGAAACAAGCGAATGCTATGCTCGAAGAATGTAAGGCTGAACTTACAGCAGAAGGTAAAGAATTCAATAAGGATATCAAGGTTGGTATTATGATCGAAGTGCCTGCAGCTGCTGTTATTTCTCCAATTTTGGCTAAATACGTAGACTTCTTCAGTATTGGTACAAATGATTTATGCCAATATACCTTGGCGGTAGACCGTATGAATGAGTCTATTGGTTCTCTATATCAACCATTGCATCCAGGTGTATTACGTCTTATCAAGCATGTTATCGATGCGAGCCATGAACAAGGTAAATTTACAGGCATGTGCGGTGAACTTGCTAGTGACCCTGTAGCCACAATGATTCTATTAGGCCTTGGCCTTGACGAATTCTCTATGACAGCGTCATCTATACCACTTATTAAGAAAATCTTGCGTTCCGTTTCTATAGCAGAATGTGAAGAGGTGGCTAATAAAGCGCTTGCTATGGATACAGCTGAAGAAATTACAGAATATGCTAAATCTGTGCTAGCTGAAAAAGACTTACTATAATTCTGTATAGATAAAAGATAAACGTCAAGCGAATCAGTATATAGTAAATAACTTTCAATATACTTGAATTGAAACGCTTGAAATTGATACAATATATCTATTAGAACGTATGGGATAGGTACTACCTATCGAGATAGAAAGAGGTTATCATGAAAGAATTAACAGTAGAAATTACTAACGAATCTGGTTTACATGCTCGTCCTGCTACAGCTTTCACACAATTGGCTGCTAAATATGCTTCCAAAGTGACAATCGCTGCTAACGGTAAAACAGCTGATGCTAAATCCATTTTAACTGTATTGACTTTGGGCGCTACAAAAGGCACATCTGTTACATTGACAGCTGACGGTGCTGACGAAGATGACGCACTCGCTGCATTGAGCGAATTCTTAACAACTAACCACGACTAATACTTTGTGGTAATATAAAGGACTCTACGAATGTAGAGTCCTTTTTTCTTGAGCCATATATGATGGATGCTTTAATTAGAGTTGATTTTTATTTGCTTTTTCGTGGGGGCTTCGAGATTTAGTAGAGCCTTGTTTTTGGTAAAAAAAGAAGAGGCCTCTTAGCCTCTTCTTTATTTTCCCATATTTGCAAAACGCTCTACAGCTTTTGTAAAGTCGCTAATGGTTTTCTCTACGTCACCGTGTTCGATACCATCTCGCACGCAGTGGTTGATATGTCCTTCAAGAACTACTTGACCTACTTTATGTAGTGCAGATTTAGCTGCATTAATTTGGCTCAACACATCTTCGCATGGAATGTCTTCTTCAATCATTCGATCAATAGCTTGCACTTGACCAAGGATTTTACGCAATCGACGATGTAGATTTTCTGAATCCATACATTGTTTCATAATACTCCTCCAATGGGCATGTTTTTATCATCTTTACTATTATACTCCATGTAAAGTTTATAATACAACTTAATAAGTATACCTAATATGAATTAAATCTGTATATGTAGATATACGCTTGGTTATAAATAGTAAGATTCTCTCTTTTATATTGTTAGAATTCTTTTCCTAACAGCTATAATAGCAAGGTCTATACATATCTTCTTCTTGATTGATGTGATACAATACATTTAATACACATTATAGTAGTATATGTATATAAGGCGTTGTAGATACTGTTAGTTAATAACTGTATGTATACTATGGTCCTTTATGAAATAGGTGAAAGCAATGAAAGTGTTTCGCTACCTTCGAAATCTAGTGGTGTTCGTGGTGGTCATCATATTGGCTGTGTTTATATATGACGGATACCATAGCTTTCAAGGTACAGATCGTGAAAGTAAGGCTCACACAACTGTTGAAAAACGCATAGAACAAAGTGAAGATACCCTCAGTCGTACAGATCGTATCATACGAATATTTACATTTAAAGAAAAGGTAGAGGCGGCCCTTAATCAACGTGTTTCTAAAGAACACTGGGTGAAGGGTGATGTCATTCCAGAATATACAAAGAATGCACTCATCGCCATTGAGGATAAGCGGTACTATAAACATGGAGCTATTGATGTGCTCGGTATTATTCGCGCCTTTTATACCAATACTATAGCAGGTGAAACTGTAGAGGGGGGTAGTACTATTACACAACAAGTAGTAAAAAATCTCTTCCTTTCATCAAAACGCATCATGAGTCGTAAGGTAGAGGAAGCAATCCTTGCTAGTGAAATGGAACATTACTACTCGAAAGAAGAAATCCTTACCATGTATTTAAATACTGTATATTATGGTCATAATTATTACGGTATTTATGAAGCTGCTCATGGCTACTTTGGAACGAGCCCAAGCCGATTGACATTAGGCCAAAGTGCACTCCTTGCAGCACTACCTAATGCACCATCTTATTTGGATCCCTATACGAACTATAAAGGGGCTAAGGCTAGACAAAAACTGGTACTTGAACAAATGGTAGACCAAGGCATGATTACACAAGCGGAAGCAGACTATGCATACCAACAAGATTTGGGTCTTGTGGATGAATAATTGAATATATTTTATAATCTCTGTTTGCTAATGAATAATTAATTGGCGAACAGAGATTTTTTTGCGAAGATGGTTACGTTCCGAAATATATTACTAAATTGAATAAAAATAATGCTTGCATTTATAATTATACAGGTGTATACTATTTTTTGTTAGAAAGAGGGAATGACCGTTGAGCTAGATGCCACGGTGCTTTCACAATTATCTGATATAATATTGATTATATGAGTTAAAATACATAGTAAGTTTTTTATGAGGTGTTATCATGGGTAAAGCAAATAAAGTAGTACTCGCATATTCTGGTGGTTTAGACACATCCGTTATCATTCCTTGGTTAAAAGAAAATTATGGCGCTGAAGTTATCGCAGTGTGCGTAGACTTGGGCCAACCTGAGGATTATGATGCAGTTGAGAAAAAAGCAATCAAATCTGGTGCTTCTAAAGCGTACATCGTTGATGCTAAAGAAGAGTTCGTAAAAGATTATGTATGGCCAACAGTAAAAGCTGGTGCAGTTTATGAAGGCAAATATTTATTAGGTACATCCTTCGCTAGACCTTTAATCGGTAAAATCCTTGTAGATATTGCTAAAAAAGAAGGCGCTGATGCTATCGCTCACGGTGCGACTGGCAAAGGTAATGACCAAGTTCGTTTCGAACTTGCTATCAAAGCATTGGCTCCTAATATGAAAATTATCGCTCCTTGGAGAGAATGGGATTTGAAATCTAGAACAGACTGCATGGAATACGCTGCTAAACACGACATTCCAGTTGTGGCTACAAAATCCCATCCATATTCCATGGACCAAAACGTATGGCATTTGTCCCATGAAGGCGGCGATCTTGAAAATCCAGCAAATGCGCCTAAAGATGATGTGTACTTGGTAACACATACTCCTGAACAAGCTCCAGATGAAGCTGGTTATGTAACTGTATCCTTCAAAGATGGTGTACCTGTAGCAGTAGATGGCCAAGAAGGTACTCCTTTACAATTGTTAGAAAAACTCAACGAAATCGGTGCACACTATGGCGTAGGCGTTGTAGATATCGTTGAAAATAGATTAGTAGGTATGAAATCCCGTGGCGTTTATGAAAACCCAGGTGGATCCATCATCATGTATGCTCACAGAGAACTTGAATACCTTTGCCTCGACAGAGCTACATACCACTACAAAGAACTCATTGCTAACAAATACGCTGAACTTGTATACGATGGCATGTGGTTCGCACCATTGATGAACGCTTTGCAAGCATTCGTTGATGAAACTCAAAAAACTGTAACTGGTGAAGTAAAACTTAAATTGTACAAAGGCAACATTATCTCTGCTGGTGCAACTTCTCCATACTCCTTGTACAGCGAAGATTTCGTAACATTTGAAGAAGATGATGTATATAACCAAGCTGATGCGGCTGGTTTCATC
>JAWERH010000018.1:0-9026 GCA_032482215.1 Veillonella sp.
GCTACCTCCGCACATAAGCGGAATAGCTGATGTTGTAATGTGTGAAGCACATGTTTATTGTCTGGTGAGACGACTAATTTCTCACATACACTAACCTGTGCATTTAATTCATCAAAGGTTCCATATGTGTCCACACGAAGTGAATTTTTAGGTACTCTAGTGCCATCAAATAAGGCCGTTGTACCTGCATCACCGGTTTTCGTATAAATAGCCATATGCACCACCTCTAAAATTAGTTAGATTTAAAAAGCTACTTCCAGTCGTTCATCAGAAACGAAAGGATTACCTTTTACAAGGCGGGCTGCATTGACACCTAAGGTGCGTAAGCTATCTGGATATTGAGCATAGCCCGTAAGTCGATAAATAAATTGATGAGCCGGTATGTTTTTATAGGTTAACACAATCGCCTCATCATCAACGCCTATCCCAACAGATAAAGCCGAATTACGAGATGCTAGGTCAGCCAATGTCATATGCGTACCACTATGGGACTCAATGACAACAGGTAAACCTTCCTCTTCAATTCCATATAGAACGGGTTTTAGTATATCCTCACTGATATGCTCTGTAGCATACAGCAATATGGTTGGCTTACTGACGATGCTTTGATCCATCATAGGCCTCCCTTCTGTGCATAGGATAATACCAATCCTGTTGCTACCGCATTTCGTGCCCCTTCAACGCCTCGAATATTGCCTCGCCCCGCTACTAATGCATATTGTGAAAGTGCATCGGTTACGAGTTGAGGAATTTCAAAGTCTAATGCAGAACCACCTACGATAACTACGAATGGTATATCTCGCACATTATGAGTAGGACTAACAGATGCCAAAGCGCGGAGTGAGTTTGTGACAAATACCCGTTTCTTTGCAGTTTGACGAACACGCTTAATCGTTTCTAGAGGGATATCTCGCTCTACAGGAACGAGCCCATCTGGCGTTACGATAACAACGCGTCCAAACAATGCTGCCGAAAGTGGTTCATTAAAGAACTGCACCGTTCCATCTTCGTGACGAATGTGATATACACTGAGTACTTGAGCCAATGGATCTCGTTTGATGGCTTCTGCAATATGCATATCCTCTAAACCAAGTTCAGAATTAATGAGCATAGTTACCATATTTCCTGCTCCTGCAAGATGAATGGCTTTAATTTTTCCTTCTTGGTTAATGATGGATGCATCAGTTGAGCCTGCCCCTAGATCGAGTATGGCCATTGGTTTTGCTGTCCCCGGTGTAGTCAAAGCCCCTAAGATAGCTGATTCAGCCTCTTCACCACCGATTTCAACTGGTACGCCTAACTCTTTTTCTACCTGCTTTGCAATGATTTCCATTTGTAGATGATCTGACTTAACCATGGAGGCAATGCCTACGGCTTGTTCCATAGAGAACTCACCTGCAAGGCCACCCTTTACATTGATAGGGACAGCTACATCTACGGCTAGCAAGTCTTGGATGAATACATCTTGCGGGGATTTATTTGTCAATTGAGCCATTGTAAGGCGAACCTTTTCAAGCATGCCACCTACGTTCGTACCTGCTTCACCACTGATATCATCGATAGGATGAACAGATTCGAGGGTTTCCATAATTCTCTCTGCCCCAGCAGATACATCGACGGATACAGTTCGATCATTCCCCATAACAATGATGGATCCTGCCGGTATTACCCGCTCCTTAACGTCCCCTGCCGGTGTTTTGATGACTACAGCTGAGCGATTTCCGATAAGAGCTCTAGCGATAGGTACAATATTCTTTGTTTCCTCTGGTGAAAGCTCAAATACAGTGGCAATCCCATAAGGATTTGATAATTGTGATACCACTTGCCCCGGTTCTACAACCTCTACCGCAGAAAGCATGCCCATTGGGATTTTATCGATATACGCAACCTCATCTACGATAGGAATTTTATGATCCAATCGATTGTTAACGAGTACGCCGTCATCGGCTTGAAGGATAGCAGCTCGAATATCATAACCTCGTTTGCAATATGCATTAATCAGCTGTGCTATCAATTCAAAATCGATAATCTTTGGAGCTACCACGATGTATGGCTGACCTTGTGGCTTATCAATTAGTTGCTCAATGGGAACGGTATACCCTACACCAAGACCTAAGCCACCTGGTGTTTTAGGGTTGTGCCCTATCATGGTAGATTCCGTAATTATGGTTTCTGTAATCGTTTCCATGGCCACATCGCCGATAACTGGTGTAGCCTCATTAATGCGAACTAAGTCAATGTCTCGTAGTGTAAGATTAGCAGACCTAATTAGCGACTTAAGGGCATCCATGAGGCCTACGATATTTTCGCGCGTCCCTTTAATACCAGTGGTACTAGCGATGGCAGAAGATAAGAACTTTACCTCTCCATTACTATGAATTTCGGCCAAGGCCGCTTCTGTTGTAGAGTTTCCGATATCGATGCCAACAATTCGTTTCATAATGACATCTCCTATAGGTTAATTATCACCTTTAAGTTTTTTACGACGTTCATAATTTTCTGCAGCTTCTCGTACAAAGTTTGCACAAATCGGAGCCCCTAAACCATCAAGTTCGCTAGCAATATCTAACAGTTCTTGTTTGGAAGAACGATATGGACGAAGTGCATTGTACATTTCAAGTAAACGTTTATCACTTACCTTTGTCATTTCTGCAGCGCGAGAGAAGTTGAATTCAATTTGATCTCGGCCCCCAGCCTTAGCAATTTGACCTTGAGCTTTCAAAATAGATGGAGAAATTTTTAAATCGTCCATTGTGATATGACCGGCCATTACGTTATCCATCGTAATATGGCTTAAGTCTCGACCTTGACCAAGATCAATCCATTCTGGATGTTTTTTAGCAATCGGATAATCCTCGATGGTAACCATCCTATCTACAACTGTTGTATTAGGTGTAGATGATGTATGAGGCGCAGAGTATTGTGTGGTATTTCCCTTTGCCCCATCTATTTCAGATACGATCTGCCGAATTAAGGCTTCTAATTCGTTAGCCATAGTAAACCTCCTTATACAGTGACACGAACTTCATCAGCTGGCTTACCTTTTACTACATGCTTAGTTTCCTTGATATGAAGCAATGCAGATAATGCTTGGTATTTTGGACGAGCCATTTGATCGTTCAATGTTGGTACTGGTGTTGGGGATTCGCCCTTAGCATATTTAGCAGCATTTTTACCGATAGCACGGTATGTTTCAGCTGTTAATAGAGGTGCTTGAGGGAATAATTCCAAATTTGAAAGTGGTTGTAAATCGCGTTGGTGAATCAAAGTAGTACCTTTAGATTGAATACCGATGCATACACCAGATCCAGAAATAGAATCGCCTTCAACGGCTACGGCCGCTACGTCAGAGGAACGGTATACGCGAATTACACGAGCTTTTAAGCCTTCTTCTTCGATACCAGCTACTAATTGGCGAATTACCTCTTGATGCGGTACACCAACGATAGTTTGTCGTTGACTACGGCCAAAGGCAGGGCCAACAGCAATAACCACTTCATCTGCACTTGTACCAGGTTGTGCAGGGCCACCAGTTTGGAGCCAGCTATCGTCACCAGTTGGATCTTCATGTCTAGGAGCCGCACTTGGTGTTGTGCTTTTACCAGCACTAGCCTTGAATTGTGGTGCTTCATGAACACCACCCATTTCTTGTAAAACGTCTAGGATAATAGAACGTAATACATCTCTGTTAATTTCAGCCATCATGACACCTCCTTATATATCCCGTGGATCAATGGCGTTTGGAATATTTTTAATGCGTTCCCAATCTTCACCTTCCACACGATAACCTGTGCCAGCACCTTGATAGTCATTTTTATTGTTAATCGCGGAGATAACGTTGAAGTCACGGTCAAAGATAGCCGATGTTTGTAAGTAATCACCGGAGATTTTTTGTTTTAATAGATTCAAAATACTTTGTGCTACATCTTGATGACCTTCTTTAGCTAAGCCTTTTACGAAGTCAACGCCTGTAACACCGCGGTTTAACAAGTCTTGAGCCGCTTTAATATCTGCAACCTTATCGCGAGGAGGCATGTCTTTAGAGCCATTCGCATAGGTAGCAGCCTCTACCTCTTGATCTGTAATCGGAGGCAAACCTAAAGCTTTGAACAAAGCTTGTAGTGCACGAGCCGCTTTATTACGAACCGCTACTACTTCTTCTTCGCGAGCAGGGATAAGACCGCCATTTACCTTGAGGTCACGTTGGATAACTGTCCAGTCATCAAAGTCCTCAGCATCCCAGTTGGAGCCAGCAAACATGTTATCATAGTTTGGTGTAGAACTATAACCAGAGCAGATGAAGTCAGTACCTGGTGCAAATTGCATCAATGTACGAGCTGTTCTACGCAAGTCGGAGTGGCTGAATGTTTGGTCATTACTAGATGCACATTCTAGGTCGAGCATAGCTGCTACAAGGTTTTCTGCTAATACAGCACGGATACCAGAAGGTACGGCTGCTGGAATACCGATACAGCTTACAGAACCATTTTGGATACCTTGTACGCCAGCCCCTTTTGTGATGTATAGGCAACGGATTTCAAGGTACAACATAGATTTACCTTCTGCTTGGCCCATTTGTACTTCAGAACCTGTACCAGAAGTAAAGCGCATTTTAAGGCCACGAGATGCATAAGCAGATGCGAGGAAGCCTTTAGACCAAGGTGTATCATCACCATCAGTAAATACATCTTCTGTACCATATACAGAAATAGTTTCTGCATAAGCTGTGAAGCCACGCATACCAAGTTCCAATTCTGTTGCTTCCTCCAAGGAGCATTGAGTCAATACGCCTG
Organism: Veillonella sp.; assembly: GCA_032482215.1. Lineage (GTDB taxonomy): Bacteria > Bacillota > Negativicutes > Veillonellales > Veillonellaceae > Veillonella. Next base: position 4,794 of record JAWERH010000018.1, read on the forward strand.
GTCGACCACATTGAGAACCTACAAGTAAGCTGATGGCATTAAGTGGTGCATAACGAGCAACGGCAACTGTTGTTTCTTCTTCTGCGAACCCACGAAGTGCACCTTCTGCAGCATCCGCGGCGATTTGTACTGGGTTATCATTTACATTCGTTACATGGGCTTGGTTAGCCATTGTACGACGAGCACGCATTTTTTGCATACATTGCATCATTTCAACAACGTTCATGCAAGAAACAACTTCCAGCATTTTCGCTGGGGTAATAGATTTACAAATCTTAACGATTTCTTCACGAGGCACTGATGGTGTAAGCATCATATTAGCAATCTCTTTTGAGTCCTTTGCCATCGCTTGTTGAGCACCATCGAGAACGATACCGTAGTTCGCAATAAATGTATCGATAAGATCAAAATCTTCGCGGCGTTTACCATCGAGTTCAACGATACGACCGCCTTCGATTTTGAGGCTAGGCTTTGGATCTTGAGGAGATTCCATGGCTATAAAACCTTCCTCTACCCATTCCTTTACATAACCATCCTGATTAACAGGACGTTGACTTAACACTTCGAAACGTTTTGATTTCATAGGGCATACCATCCTTTCAGATTAGATATAGGAAGGGGCTCCGTTCACTGGTTCGTCACCCATAGTACCGAGCAATTGTTTACCTACTTCACGAGCAGAGATAACCGCTTGTCGTACAGCCCCAGAATCGCCAGAAATCTGTAAAATTACTTCGTTAGAATTACTTGTACCTGCAGACGGAGATGCATAACCGATTACATCAACGTTTGCAGATTTGACAGCTACATCGGCCATAACTACGCCAATAGCTGCTGGAGCACCTACGATAAGACCAAAAGCTTTACCTTCGGGAGCGCCAAATGCTGCATTTACTGCATGACTAGCGCGTGCTGTATATTGAAGTTCAATATGACCAGCATCGTTTGCGTATACATCGCCAAAAGTACGTTCCACTTCAGCTAATGCTACTTCAATAGCTCGTTTTACATCGGATACATCATCACCACCAAAAATGATTAACGACCCATGGCCTGCGCCACCTTTAGTATCACGAGGTAATTCAATGCTAACAATTTCAGTATTAGTTGCTTTTACTGCTTCATCAGCAGCCATAATGTGTGGGCCTGCACCAGTACGAGCACCTAAAATACCGATGGAACGATATTTTTTCTTTAGTTTCATCGCATCTAATACTTGTTGATCTACGTTAGCAATTACGAGACCAATAGTATCACCAGTTTTACTAGTCCCTACAAATTCAGTTAATCCACATGTTGTCGCCATAATACCCTCCATACGTATAATGAAAGTATCAAAGTATCTATGTACAGAAAACTATGTTGCGGTATACCATTTTATATTTTTTATCATTTCTTTAACTATTCATATGTATGCAACCCTAGATTCTGTACACCATATATTGCTATAGAGCATGCCTTGCTATTCAGTCACAACCCATCGGACTCAATCCTTTCTAAATACATGTACTATAAGGCTTTTATCTACCTTTATTATAAAAATTATTAAATGTAACTTTTTTATGTATATTCGAAAAATGCGATTTTTCTATTACTAAAATACGACAATCCTGTTATACTTATACATATAAAAGCAAGAAATAACTTAATTTTATAGGTATATGAATTTTAGGTGGTATGTCACTTTTCTCTTTTCTCAGGTTTAGAGACGACCCTTTAGCTAGAGAGCAAGTAGAGCTATTTTAGCGGGGTGCTTACTAGACCTCTTAACACATTTGTGATTGGAGGTTTCACTATGATTTGTACGAATGAAGATACTAAGCTTATCAATGAAATCATGCGTGATTTCACAAACATAACAAAAATCGCTGCTATTTTTGTTAATAATCGTGGAAAAGTGTTATCTCAAGAATATAACTTTTCTCCATTTTGTAAGGTCGTAAGGCGCAATCCAGCCTACGCCAAACGCTGCAATCAATGCGACCTATATGGTGGACTAGATGCCACAAAAGAACTATCCTCTTGTCCGTACCGCTGTCATATGGGCCTTATAGATTTCTCCGTGCCCATCATGAAAGATGGCGCCATCTTAGGCTTCATCATGGCAGGCCAGACAAAAACAGAAGATACAACAATCAAACCTATTTTGCCTACCCAAACCGATTGGCATGATGACACCAAACTTCGTGCACTATATCAGGCATTACCAGTTCTTACAGCAGAACAAATCTACAGTGCTACAAAGGTTTTACGGATTTTGGTAGAACACTACTTCCCATTTAACGATGCCATAGCAGAAGAGATGCCTTATGAACAATTACCAGACTTTGTGGAGTCTGAACGACCTATTAATCGTCCAGAAATTCGAAAGGCTATGTTATATATAGAAAAAAATCTGAGCAAACGAGTGTCGCTCAGAAGGATTTCGGAACATATTCATTTAAGCGAGTCCTACTTCTCTAAGATTTTTAAAGATGATACGGGGCTTTCAGTAGTGCAATATATAACACTATTGCGCATACAAGAAGCGAAAAAACTATTAGTATATTCCCAACTAACAGTTAATCAGATCAGTAAAACATTGGGCTATAACAGAACTAGTTATTTCTGTAAAATTTTCAAAATGGCTACCACTGAAACACCACATTCATATCGGAAAAAATATGCAAAACCAATTCATCCATAATATAATAAAAAAGGCGTAACACCATTGGTATTACGCCTTTTTCGTATCTATAGAGTTTGTCATGAGAAGGTATTGTATCAGATACATATATTATTAACGATCAATTAGAACGCTGGGATGATAGCTCCCTTGTAGTGTTCTTCGATGAACTTCTTAACTTCTGGAGATTGTAATGCTTTAGCTAATTTTTGGATAGCTGGTTTATTTTCATCACCAGGGTTAACAGAAAGAAGATTTGCATATGGAGAGTCAGCTTTTTCTACGAATAAGCCATCTTTTGTAGGATTAAGACCAGCTGGCAACGCATAGTTAGCATTGATTACTGCTGCATCTAAGTCTTGGATAGAACGAGGAATTTGAGCTGCTTCTAACTCAACAATTTGGATGTTTTTAGGATTGCTAGTCACATCGAATGGTGTATTAGTCAAACCAGTTGGATCTTTCAATGTTACTAGACCAGCACTTTGCAACAAGAGAAGTGCACGAGCACTGTTTGTTGGGTCAGACGGGATAGCTACTTTTGCGCCATTTGGCAAGTCTTTCAAGTCTTTAATTTTTTGAGAGTAGATAGCCAATGGTTCGATGTGAACTGGTGCAAAGCTTACAAAGTTTGTACCATGATCTTTATTGTAGTTATTTTGGTAAGGTACGTTTGCAAAGAAGTTTGCATCTACTTCATGGCTAGATAGAGCCATATTTGGTTGGATGTAGTCTGTAAATTCAACGATTTGTAAGTCTACACCTTCCTTAGCCAAAATAGGTTTAACTTGTTCTAAAATTTCAGCATGAGGTACAGGATTTGCTGCTATCTTTAATACCTCTTTAGAGCCACTAGAGCTCGCGTTATTTGTGGAAGAACCACAACCACTAATCAATAAGGACGCACCCAGTACGGCCGTCGCTGCTAATGCTAACCATTTTTTCATGTAATCCTCCTATCTACGATGAAAACCTCCATCTCGGACGAGGACTCATACGTATACAACATTCGTAGATATTATAATAAATCTATTTTTCTTATCTTGTATCTACATTTGATTATTTAATAATTTCGATGTAGTAAGTATAGCAATTTAATTCCTACTCGTATAATAGATTTTATATATGTAATAATATAACTTTAATCTATAGCAAGATAAGAGTAATTACATTTAGCTATGCCAAGTACATAAAAACGGTACTAAGATGATTCCCCGTACTACTAGGTAATATACCTAATGGGTACAATCAAACTTAGTACCGTTATAAATATCGCTCTATATAATAAACAATATACTCAAAATCAAAAATCAACTTATGGAGTTGACGTTGTTTGCTCCACAGAAATAGTTACAGGTGCTGATAATTTAGCCTCTAACCAAGCTTTTATTCGTTCCAAATCTGCATCAGATACAGCGGATGTAGTATGGATGATCACCATATAGCGACTCGCTTTAGGCTGTTCTAGATTATCTATTAAAGGCATGCCTTCCACTTTGCTTACAAACGGGAATAACGCCTTTGCTTCAGCTTCTGTCGTTTTCATAGTATTTATAGTTTCACTTACT
>JAWERH010000019.1:0-10391 GCA_032482215.1 Veillonella sp.
CCCGCTGGAGGGGTAAATCCAATGGTTACATTATTTTGACCTGGTTTTACACCAGATGCATCAATATATGCACGAAGATTATCTGCCTTTATAGACATAATCGTATCGCGAGGGCCCGAAAGGACAATGCGTGCTACATCAGGTGCATCTTCTATAATATAATGGGAATCAAGATTTTGGACTTGAACAGGTACTGTATAGGTTACCTCCATCACAGGGTTCTGATCTCGCATGATAAAGAACCACATGACGATAGCTGCTAGCAATGATAACAACTTAGCTGGCCAATTGCGTTTCAAATGTATCATCATTTTTTTGCCCCCCATTTCCACATACCAGTAATGGTTTGACGAGGGCGTTCCATAAATGTACGCAACGCTTCTTTAATTTGATCTTCCGGTAAATGGCGATAGATATGACCGCCATAGGTGTAGGAAATTGTCCCCGTTTCCTCACTGACCACAACAACGACAGCATCAGTTTGTTCAGACAAACCGATGGCTGCACGGTGACGTGTACCAAGTTCAGTACTCAATGTACGATCCTCAGTTAGTGGCAACAAACACCCTGCTGCACGAATACGTCCATCGCGGATAATCAGCGCCCCATCATGAAGTGGTGTACTAGGAACGAAAATATTTTTAATTAGTTCACGGCTCAACACAGCATCAATTAAAATGCCTGTATCAACAAAGTCATTGAGGCCCACTTCACGTTCAAAAACGATAAGTGCCCCAGTATGCTCACGAGACATAACGCGAGCCGCCGCCATCACTTCATTGATAGCCATATCCATTTCCTCTTCGTTGACATTCTGTGCCTTACTGAAAATTCGACCACGGCCCAATTGTTCTAAAGCACGGCGCAATTCCGGTTGGAATACTACAGGCAATGCGAAGAGAAGAACAGTCATACTTTGTTGCAAAATCCAATTGATAACATATAGATTTAACAAATGACTCAATAAATTTAGAATTGCTAACATAACGAGACCTTTCAAAAGAGAAACGGCCCGTGTATCTTTAAGCAATTTATATAAGTAATAAATACCTACAGCAACGATTAAGATATCAGCGATATCAAGAAGCCTAAAGGTATGTATAAGTGCGTCAATATGCATAAAAATAGCTCCTTATACAAAATAATAAGGTACAACCAACTACTTGGCTGTACCTTATATTTTAACTCATTTTAGAAGCACTGTAAATTTATAAACAATTATAAGCTATGATTTTTCTATAGTTATAGACTTAAATATTTTGTGTTTCAATCCACACATCCATCTGTCCGCCACACACCATACCTTCTTTTACAGCTACATCGTCATCTAAAAGAACTTCGATACGACGATGTGCTTCTTTTTTATTCAAGGAATCAACAGCACTTAGGCGAATTTCATTTTCAGCACGACCACCACCGATAGTACCAAAGATAGATCCATCTGGGAATACTACCATAGATGTGCCAGCCTTACGTGGTGTAGAACCACGGGTAAATAAAATTGTAGCTACAGCTAGTGTTTCATTTTTACGAGCACTTAAATATTCAATAAACTCACGATTCATGGCTCACTCTACCTTTCCGCAATGAGCCGCCTTTTTTACCACGCACCACTGCCAAATATTCACTAACGATAGATAATGCAATCTCCTCAGGAGTTTGTGCACCTAAGTCTAGACCAATTGGTGCATATACCATATCTAATTCTTCTTGCGTCCAACCTTGTTCACGCAATACTTCAAATGCATAATGAATACGCTTTTGACTGCCCATAACACCCATATAAGTTGGCAAATAATCGCGCAATTGTTCTAAGCATACATTATCATACTCATGAGCACGAGTAACAATGATAAACCCATTATATTCATCAAGAGGTAGATCATTTTTAAAGTTTTCTAATGGTAAGCATTTACGAGTTACACGTTCATCAAAGAATTCAGGAACTACATATTCTGGGCGGTCATCTACAACGGTTACACGACACCCGATAAATAATAATAAATCCGTAATAGCACGGCTCACATGACCAGCACCCAATACGAGAACAGATGGATCGTTTTCTACAGGTTGTACGAAACATTCCACTTCGCCTACCATACATAAAGAATTAAGCTTTGCTTTATCTACCATAAATCCTTCGATTGGTGTACCATACAAAACACTACCATCTTCAGCATAAATTGTCTTATCCCCTTGACGAGGGCCAGACAATACAGTAACCATCAGCGTAGTTTCTGTAAGCTGAAGACGGTCTTTCATCACATCATAGATCGTTTCCATCTTGATTCCTTTCATAATCCCATGCAGTAACAGCTTCTAAAACACCGCCACCAACGGCAAGGGATTTATCTGAAATACTATAACAATGAGCTTCTTCACAACGAGCATCTACATCGGCCAATTTAAAATGGTCGGATACGATGAGTCCGCTCTTAAGAATACCTCTAAGAATACCTGTAATTTTTGCCCGCACTGGCTCTTTATCTACATAACCAATGACTTCATTAGCTTGTACAGAATCGCCAATATGGCGCTTAGCTGTAAACAGACCAGCCTTTGGTGAGTGAATAACACGTTCATGAGTATAACCACCTACATTACCGGGAATCCCCGTATTAGGCTGCGCTGGACCATCATAGATGCAACGACCTAAGTAATGACCGCGCATGGTTTCAATAACAACATCTACATCATGCCCTGCAGTAAATCCAGGCCCCACACCAATGACAAGATCTGCATCATCACGTTTGGTACCAAGATTCTTTTTACTTAAAATAGCATCTACAACAATAGCTGGCTTCAATGTATCAAGTAGCTCTTCATACGAACTAGTCACAACGGGAATAACACCTTGTGCCAACGTATCTGCTACTTCACTGAGGGCTACATGACGTGCTACAAAGCGTTCCAAAATCATTTCTCCACGATGTACAGCATTGCCATAACATACTTCACGGCGAATCATGGTAGGAATGGCGATTTCGTTAATCACCACAGGATAGCCTGCACGTTTCAATCTATATACAGCGCCAGAAGCGATGTCTCCGCCTCCGCGCATAAGGACTAATGGTTTCATAATGCCTCACTTTCACGTTGTTTCAAACGCTCAAAATCATCGGGTGTGTCAATATCATATCCAACATCGTCACGAATCCACAATTTGATAACATGGTCTTTACCACTACCGCGAATGATAGTTTTGCCACCTTGATCCCCTTGGATATGTTGCAATGATTCAAACCAATGTGAACCAAACAAAACAGGATTTCCCGACTGATAATTCGCCCCATAATGCGGGACGACGATAGTTTTCGAATGAAAGTTATCACTAAATGCACTAATAACCTGATGTACAACATTCCCAGTCAATAGTGGTTGATCCCCTACAGAACAAAGAATGCCGTCTAGCGGTATCGGTGAGTTTTCTACCAAATGACGTACTCCTATCGCTATGGACAGGCCTTGTCCACGATTAGGATGTTCATTCTGAACCACTTCAAACCCATAGCTCGTAACTATAGGTTCTAATCTTTCATGATCATCACCAGTAACCGCTACAAAAGGTAGTTTACAGGATTCAGTAAGTTCTACCGAATCATTCCATCCACAATGAAGAGCCCCACAGACCGCATCTAAAACAGTTTTACCACGCCAAGGCAAAAGTTGCTTATTACATCCCATACGCTTGGATTGACCTCCTACGAGGAGGACAATGCCAATATGCAAAGGACGACGATCTATGGGATCTCTCATGGGACTGAAAGCGGTATTAGATTTTGCTTTCACATAAGTCATGAGTACCTACCGACATTGAATAATGCGACGGATTTCACAACTTGCTTTGTATCCATCAGCTAAGATGATATCGGAAATGTCGCTATCTACAATATGATCAATAAAATCATCAATGATACGATGTTGCACCGTTTCATAACCAGTACAGAACAGAATTTTTTTACCTTTACTGTATTGGAATAAACCTTGTTTATGGAGCACAAGATCAGCCAACATGCGTGGCGTTACAATGGCACCCATATCGCGTTTCACAATATCTTGAACGAGCTCGATGTTATGCACGTGCTCATCATCAAGCGGCGCTCCTAACATTTGTAAATTCACAAGACCAATCGTAGTCTTTGTGAGAGATGGGATGACTGGCTCAGTCGTCTTAGGCGCCTTAAGCCATTTTTCCTTTGCCCCATCTGCTTCCACTACAATTTGCCAGTTCGGATGCAATTTTGCTAAACCATCGATAAGATCACAATCTAAGGAGTCCACTTTTGTTCCTGTAATGCCAGAGAACCACGCACCACAATATCCACGCAAAATACGATCAGTACAATATTCATCAGCTTCATTAATATTTCGAGTATAAATCGGTTCATAATGAGCCACTTGAGATTCATAGAGTCGAGTCGTAGTTGTAACTACGATGGGCTGACCTTTCAGCCTTCCATATTCTACTAATTTTGAAAGCACAGTCGTTTTACCGCCTGCCCCAACAAGGGCCACGATTCCCGGCTGAATCAATCGATTCCAATAGGATGTTTGTGATGTCATAAAACCAGGCCTCCTTAGAAAGGAAAAGTAAATAGAAATCTCTATACTTTATATTTCTCGTCCATAGCCACAAATACCTTCTCAGGTGTCATAGGTAATGTACGAACGTCCGCACCAACTGCATTTTTAATAGCATGCTGAATAGCTGGACTAGCCGTATTAATAACAACTTCACCAATAGATTTGGCACCAAATCCGCCTGTCGGCTCATAAGACTCTACAAAGTCTACATGTAACTCGCCAATATCTTGACGGGTTGGAATTTTATAAGTCATAAGGTTATTAGTCTCTAAGCGACCATTATTAGAATAGCGTATATCTTCATACAACGCCATGCCGATAGCTTGTACTACGCCACCTTCAACTTGAACACGAGCCAATTTAGGATTAATAACAGTACCGCAATCGATGCAGGAATATGTATGAAGCGGAATAACCTTGCCAGTTTGTTTGTCTACTTTTACCTCTGCAATAGTTGCCATGAATGGAGGTGGAGACGTATGACTGCCCCATGTAGCGAAACCAGACAATTGTTCTGCATTAACGCCTACTAATAATTTTGGAGCTAATTGATGGATATCCATAGTTTGAGAACCATCTTTTGTGGTAGCTACAACGCCATCAAAGTCGATATTTTCTATATCCGTATCGAAGAATTGAGCAAACTTAGCAATAATCTTAGTGCGTAATTCTTCAGCAGCCATTTTCGCCGCCGTACCAGTTACGTATGTTGTACTAGATGCATAGGAACCTGGATCAAATGGTACGATGTCTGTATCAGATTCAACAACAGTCATGTATTCCATAGGACAGCCAATGATTTCACAAGCCATTTGAGTCAATACAGTATTAGCACCCATGCCCATATCGGAAGAGCCAGTATACAATGTGTAGTTACCATCATCACCAAGACGAATTTCTACAGATGCTACGTCAATGTTAGCAACACCAGAACCTTGTAACGCTAATGCCATGCCAAGGCCGCCGCGATAACGTTCGTCAATATCCCAAGAATGAGGGCGCTCATCCCAACGAGCCATTTCTTTTACGCGGTTTACTGTATCTTGGAATAGACCAGAGTCAAGGTATTCATCTGGAGCGTATACCAAGCTTTGTTCACCTTGAGCAATCAAGTTCTTTTGACGCAATTCAGCAGGGTCAACGCCCATTTTATCCGCCAAATTATTAACAGCACACTCTAATGGCCATAGCGCTTCTGTAGCACCATAACCACGGAATGCACCGCCTGGTGTATGGTTCATGTATACGCCTTCTGTACCGTAGTGGATAGCTGTCGCTTTATTGTATAAAGGAATGGACTTATGCTCACCAGCTGTAGTAGTAGTGAAACAGTGAGTTGCATGAGCACCTGCATCAGTAATGGAGTCCATATCAATTACTTTGATAATTCCATCTTTTGTAGCACCTACACGGATTTTCCATTCACGAGCATGACGTGTAGTGGAGCAAGTCTGTGCTTCAGTACGATCGTATAAGAGGTAGCAAGGTTTCTTCAATGTCCACGCCACAAAAGCTGTCATAATTTCTGTGCAAGCCGTTTGTTTAGAACCGAAACCACCGCCGATACGAGGTTTGATTACGCGAACCTTTGTAGCTGGAATTCCTAATGCACGCGCAATATGACGGCGTACATGGAATACGATTTGTGTGGAAGATACGATAACTACGCGGCCCAATGCATCAACGTAACCATAACTTTGGAATGGTTCCATTGCTGTTTGGCGTGTAGCCTGGTCAAAGTAAGTGCCATCTACTATATAATCACATTTTGCAAGTTCAGCTTCAATATCGCCTACTCGTTTATGATAAGATACGCAAATATTGCGTTTATAATCTTGACCTACAGGGATATTATTATGAATATCATCTTCAGGATGGACTACTGTTTCATGGTCGATAGCCGTATGCATATCGAGTACAGGTTTTTGTACTTCGTATTCAACCTTGATAAGAGGCATCGCTTTAAGTGCTGTAGCTTCATCTTTTGCAACAACAAGAGCCACTTCATCGCCTACATAGCGAACTACAGGGTCTAAGATAAGCGCATCATAAGCAGATGGCTCTGGATAAGTTTGACCAGCCAATGTAAAACGAGTATTAGGCACATCTTCATGTGTAAAGATTGCTTCTACGCCAGGAATCAATTTAGCTTTAGATGTATCGATTGATTTAATGCGCGCCTGTGCATGAGGACTACGAAGAACCTTAATAACGAGCGCATCTTTTGGAACAAAATCGCCAGTATAAGACGGTTTACCCGTCAAAATACCTTTAGAGTCAACCTTGTCATAAGATTTACCAATGTGCTTATTCATTATTTTAGGCCTCCTTCTAAGAATTTACGAACCCCTCGAAGTTGTGATTCATAGCCAGTACAACGGCACAAGTTACCGATCAGGTATTCACGAATCTCATCATCACTAGCCTTTGGATTTTTACGTTTCAAGTTGATAGCACTCATCATCATGCCAGTTGTACAGAAGCCACATTGGTCAGCGCCTTCGCTAGCAATACAAGCCGCTAATAATTCAGCCTCTTCTTGCAAGCCTTCTAATGTAGTGATTTTATGACCAGGTGCACGGAATGTAGGATATGCACAAGACAAGATAATTTCGTCATCTACCCATACAGTGCAAAGGCCACAGTTTGTTGTGTCACAGCCACAACGTACGCTATAGTAACCAAGATTACGCAATGTATCCAATAACATTTCATCAGTTGGCACATTAACAGTTACATTTTTATTATTAATATTAAGTACGAGTTCCATTATTGTGCCACCTCCTTAGACAAGCGTTGAACCATAGCTTTTACCATTTCCATGCGATATTCTTTGGAAGCATGAGAGTTAGATTGGTAAACTAACTCTTCAGATGCTAATTGACCTGCTTCTTTTGCTGCAGACAATCCTTTTTCTGAAAGCAGAGCACTTGCTTTTTCTGCTAATTGAGGCACGCCAGGTCGTGTACCGATGTATACTTCAACGCCTTTATCATCACGGCGAAGAGCAAATGTCAACACTGGGAAGTCACCACGAGAGATGCGAAGAGCCTCTACAGCTACAGGCACATCTACTTTAGGGATACGAATTTCCACGAGGATATCACGTTCTCTGTATTTCATATAGTCATGTATGGACATGCGACCGCCTTTAAAAGTAACGATGTCTGCATGTACTGCCATTAATGCAGGAATAATGTCGGAGAAGCCGAAGCGGCTTGCTACAGATCCACCCATAGTAGCAGTGTTGCGGAATTGAATGCCAAGAATTTCTTTAACACCTTTAACAACAGCACCACCACAGAATTGTTGTAATGGCTCAAAACGTTCCACGTCGCCTTGCGTTGCCATAGCACCAATGACAAATTCGTTATTCTCTTCGCGAACATAGCGCAAGTCAAGACTAGCCATATCAATCACTGCAGGCCATGTGCGCCGACCTAAACGCAACCAGCAGCCACCAGCTAGCATTGGGGCAGTTTTGTTTTTTGTGGCTAATTCATAAGCCTCTTCCACCGTCTTCGGTTGTAATACTTTCATAAATGCTAACATAATCTGTCCTCTCAATGGTATACTAATACTAACAGAACTGGATGATAACCACAAAAATACAGATATCACCGAACTACAAACTCAGCAGGAATCTATAGAATTCCTCACGTTTCTTATACTTTTATTTTACCAATTATTCGCCACTAAATCTATGATGAAAGATATAAATTTACAGGAATTTTGCAAAGAATTACATATTTATGAATTTGGGATTGCCCCTTGGCCTCTACCTGAAAATGCAAAAACCATTTTGTACGAAACTAATCCCTGTCCATTTACAGCTGCAGATGTGGAGGAACGACTACTAGGAACAACTGAGTTCACACCTAAAAGTGCTATTGTCTGTCTCTTTCCATACTACGTAGAACATAACGGTCCATCCAATCTATCCCGCTATACATGGGGCACAGATTATCACCTGGTCATTAATGAATATTTAGAAAAACTTATTGAAAAATTACAAAAAATGAATCCTTCAGCTCAGTTTTCTATACATTGTGACACCTCTCCCTTGGCAGACCGTTACATGGCATACTTAGCGGGTCTTGGCTTTTATGGCAAAAACAATTGTTTTATCAGTCCTAAATGGGGATCCTACGTAGTAATAGGAACGATATTAACCACCTTAGAATTTGAGCCGAACACACCACTTGAACAATCTTGCACGCTGTATCACAGCATGTCTAGGGCAATGTTTAGGCAACCATGAGTTTAAATACGATACATGTAAAAGCTATTTAACTCAGAAAAAAGGCGAACTCACCGACCAAGAACAACATATTATAGCTAAAACTCCATTAGTGTTTGGCTGCGATGTATGCCAAGAGGTGTGTCCCCATAATCAAGGTATTCCCACAACACCAATTCCCGAGTTCCAAAAAATCGAACCACACATCGATATTAATGAACTAGAAATGCTTACAAACAAAGAGTTCAAAGCTAAATATGGGCACCGAGCATTCTCGTGGCGGGGGAAGAAAATATTAATGAGAAACCAAAATAAAGCTTTACAGGCTTTGACATCTGTTTAGCAAAAACTTATAATAATATAACAGAGATAGCTAGATGCCTAGGAACGTCCAGCTCATCTCTAAAACTTTATTTGAGATGTAAAATGGCTGTGACGTCTATTAAGATGTTATGGCTATTTTTATAGAATAAAAAGAGACGACCATCCGTCGTCTCTTTTTTAATCATTATTTGATTTCGTAATAATTTAACTCATCTAAGCTCTTACCAAGAGCCGGCATATAGCTTTCAGTTTAGCCAAAATGGAGTCATGTGCTTCTTTAAACTCATCGTTCCCTGCCTTGAGTTCGTTTACACATTTCATATAGGCCGAAATTGTATCTGCCGCCTTAACGATAGGCCACTCAGGATTATCCTCTGCATCTACTATGAAAGGCTTATAAACAGCTTGTAATCGTTCTGGCAAGGTAGATAACATTTTCTCTTGTGCTAATGTTTCAACTTCACCATACAGTTCACGAAGTTTTGGATCAAAATATTTAATCGGTGTTGGCATGTCGCCTGTGAAGATTTCACTCACCTCATGGTACATGGCAATATTAATATCTACATTACCACCGAAATATTCGTTCTTCAGAGCTGCTAAATTGTGAGCTACCATAGCTACTTCGAGGCTATGTTCTTGAATATTTTCAGTTTCTGTATTGCGCATGAGGCTCCATCGATTGATAAAGCGCATGCGTTTTAAAAATGCAAAAAATGAACTCATATAACCCCCATTACACAATAGTTCTCCTAAATAACTCCACGAAGTTTAAAACCGTAATCAAGGAATTGTACTGCTTCATCCCAACGGTTATCATCGTTAAGCATAACTACAATCATAGTATGACTCCCCTGCAGCATTCGTAAAGCCAGTTTTTAAACCATTAGCACCGGGATATTTATTGCGAATGAAATGGTTTGTGGTGCGAATTGTTTCTGGCGTACGGTTTTGATAAGGCACCTTATAATAATCATTGGCTACTTTATCGCGGAACATTTGGTATTTCATACCATACGCTGCAATCATCGCCAAGTCACGAGCCGTAGAGTGATGGCCCATTTGTGTCAAACCATGAGGATTTAAAAATACGCTATTTTTTGCTCCTACTTTTGCAGCAACGCGATTCATGTCCTTTGCAAAGTTCTCTACAGAGCCACTTACATTTTCTGCTACTACAACGGCCGCATCATTACCGCTGGCAACCATCATGCCTTCAAGAACACCTTCCAAGGTAATTTGA
>JAWERH010000020.1:0-9091 GCA_032482215.1 Veillonella sp.
CCTCATGATTACCTTCCTCAGCGTTGGTTTGGGTACAATCCTAGGGTTATTAAGTTGCGTGCTACAACAAAATAAAGTACCTGTGCTCAGTCAGCTCAGCTACTTGTATGTATTGTTGTGCCGTAGTATTCCGAACATGGTTCTCTTATACCTCGTATACTATGGCTTGCCAATTCTATTCCTCGCCGTAGAGGATCAAACGGGCGTGCATGTGCCTTTTGAAAAGGTGCCTGCTACCTTCGTAGCCGTTGTAGGCTTAACCTTGCATACAGGGGCCTATTTGAGTGAAATCTTCCGGGCTGCCTTGCAATCGGTACCGAAGGGTCAAATGGAAGCGGCTCAGGCCATCGGTATGACTTGGTTCCAAGCGTTCCGTCGTATCGTATTGCCACAAGCAACAGTCTTTGCGTTGCCACTATTTACAAATCAGTTCCTTAACACCATGAAGAGTACTAGTATCGTATTCGTTATCACTGTTATTGAATTATTCGGCGCTGCAAAGTTATATACAGAGGAAAATTCACAGTATTTTGAGGCCTACATCGTGGTGGCAGGTCTATTCTGGGTGATGGGGATTGTCTTTGAATTTATCTTCCATCGCTTAGAAGTCTATGCAAGCAAGTATAAACGAGGTAATGCATTATGATAGATATTAAACAAGTTCACAAATCCTTCGGGAACCGTGAAATTTTAAAGGGCATCGACCTCCTTAGAACATTGAACTTCCTTGAAAAGGCAGATGCAGGGACGATGCAATTAAACGATATTTCTGTAGACCTACATAAAGCGTCTAATAAGGAAATCTTAAACGTACGCCGCAATACATCCATGGTATTCCAGTCTTATAACTTATTTTCTAATAAGACAGTTATTGAAAACATCATGGAAGGCCTTGTAACAGTTAAGAAGATGAAAAAATCTGAAGCCCGTGATATTGCGCAACGTTTTCTCAAGGAAGTAGGCATGGAAGGTTATGATGATTACTATCCTGTACAACTTTCAGGGGGCCAACAACAACGTATCGGCATCGCTCGTGCCCTTGCGATGGACCCAGAGGTTATCCTCTTTGACGAACCTACCTCAGCCCTCGATCCAGAGCTCGTAGGCGAAGTATTAGCTGTTATTCGCAAGATTGCGAAAGAGCTTAAGGTTACGCCAACAGAAGAACGAACACGCAAATTCTTGAGTCGT
Organism: Veillonella sp.; assembly: GCA_032482215.1. Classification (GTDB taxonomy): domain Bacteria; phylum Bacillota; class Negativicutes; order Veillonellales; family Veillonellaceae; genus Veillonella. The sequence goes on from JAWERH010000020.1 coordinate 1,192, forward strand.
TACCTTACACTTGATAGTGAATTGCCTCTAGATAGTGCAGCTTTATAATTAGTACTGCTCTATAAATCACACATAGCATAGCAATGCGTGCTATCTTAGTAATATAGAAGTTCATAGCGAACTAATATCGTTAGAGTTAGGTCGTCTTAAACGAGGTACATAATGAAAGAATTTAGACAACTAACCGTAGATGATGCGGCTGAGTATCATGAGGTATTGATTGCGGGCTATGCAGAGAATAAGAACTACCCTATATCCTTTGATGCTATCAACTTTAGCCCTGAAGAGTCTCGCGCATGGATCTTGAAATATCCTGTATTTGGTCTCTACGTAGATGGTTCCTTGGTATGCTCTATTTCATTCCGCATGCCTTGGATTCCAAAAGCTACGCCAGATGTATATCCGCATATTGCACACTTTGTGACGGCCCCTGAACATAAAGGGAAGGGCTATGCTCGTGAAGTCCTCGCCGAAGCAGAAGAACTATTGCGCAATGTATATAAAACACCAGCCGTAACACTAGGCACTGCCGCAGAACACCCGTGGCTTACAAAAATGTATGAAGGCTTTGGCTTTAAAGAATACAAACGAGTACAACTACCTGGGAAGATACATACTACTATATTCTTTAAGAAAATGTTGTAAAGATAAGAAAATTAGTATTAATTTGATATTCTAATCAAAAGAGTCGCATCTAATTGGTGCGGCTCTTTGTTTTTCTATAAGAAATTACTATTATAGTATTAATATCAAGATTACTTTGGAATTATTCATATATGGTTATCATATTCTCTAATTTTATTATTGGTAAATACGGATAAGCCAAAATATCTAGTAGATAGATACTCAAAAAATATATATTTGTTTGCTATAATAATGCTATATTGATGGATAAAAAGGAGATGCATATATATGGATTTTCCTAAAGAAATAAAAAGAATTAGACAACGTTCATTTTTAACACAGCAGGAATTTGCCAATGTAATAGGGGTGTCTTTTTCTACTGTGAATCGTTGGGAATCTGGGCGTTCAAAGCCAAATCTAAAAGCGATGAAAAGTATTAATACATTTTGTGTAGATAATAATATCTCTTATGAAGTACTAGAAGAATCTTGGTTTGACTATAAAATAGAAAAATAAAGGAGCAATATTATTATGACAGATAAAGAATTAAAACAGTTAAAAGATACGCTATGGCACTCTGCTGATGTGCTTCGAGCTAGTGCTCATTTAGCTGCGAATAAATATGGTCAGCCTATTCTTGGACTTATCTTCCTTAGATATGCAGATATCTTATATAAACAACATAAGGAAAATATTGAGGAAGAGTATAATCGTCTTAAAGGCGGACGTATGGAAAAGTCCATCAAAGAAATCTCTATAGAGAAGTGCGGATTCTATCTTCCTGAATGTGCTTATTATGACTTTATCAATGACGCACCAGATGATGCTAGTAAAGCTACTCTTGTAAAGAATGCTATGGAAGCAATTGAGGCTGAAAACCCTAAAATGGATGGTGTCCTTCCAAAAGAAGTTTATGCTCAGCTTGTACCAGAGGAAGAACCAGAGCTTCTTTCTAACATCGTACGTATTTTTAAGGATATACCTGAAAATAGTACTATTGACATCTTTGGTGAAATTTATGAATATTTCTTAGGGAACTTTGCACTTGCGGAAGGTAAGGACGGAGGAACATTCTATACACCTGCAAATGTTGTAAGATATATGGTTGAAGTATTAAATCCTCAGCCAGGTGAAAAGAAGTTTTTAGATCCAGCTTGTGGTTCTGGAGGTATGTTTGTTCAGGCCGCACGATATATGCATAATCACAACGCCAGTGAAAGTGAACAGATGAAATTCCGTTGCTATGGTGTTGAAAAGGAACCTGATACAGTAAAACTAGCAAAGATGAATTTGCTCCTTAATAATATTCGTGGTGATATTACACAAGCTAACTCATTCTACTCTGATCCATATAATGCATTTGGACAGTTTGATTATGTAATGGCAAATCCCCCATTTAATGTTGATGAGGTTGTGGTTGAGAAAGTTTCCGACGATATCCGATTTAATACATATGGTATACCAAGAAATAAGACCAAATCGAAAAAGAAAGAATCTGATAAGAAAGAAACTGTACCAAATGCTAACTACTTGTGGCTTGGCTACTTTGCCACTGCGCTAAATGAGAATGGGAAAGCAGCTCTTGTTATGGCTAATTCTGCATCTGATGCATCCGGTTCAGAATATGATATTAGAAAGAAAATGATTGAAGAAGGTATCATTTCACAGATGATGACACTTCCTTCTAAAATGTTCTCATCAGTTACCCTTCCTGCGACTCTGTGGTTTTTTGATAAGCAGAAGCCAAATAGTGATAAGAAAAATGAAATCTTGTTTATTGATGCAAGAAATGTATTCACACAGGTTGACAGAGCGCACAGGAAGCTCTCTGATGAGCAGATTAAGAATTTAGGTATTATTACCAAGCTTTATCACGGTGATACACAGGCTCTTGTTGATTTGATTGATGAGTATAAAGTAGAATTTGCCAATGCTCCAGAAGCATCTGACGACAAGGAAGTTCTTACAAAAGCATATTGGCAGTCACAGATTGACTGGTTGACAGAAAGATTTCCAGATGGTGTATATGCTGATGTAATTGGTCTTTGTAAAGCTGCGCCAATGGATGGTGAGGATGGAATTATCGATCAGGACTATTCTCTTAATGCAGGACGTTATGTCGGAGTAGTCATTGAAGATGATGGATTAACACAAGAAGAATTCAAGGAAGAAATGTTATCCTTGAATACCGAGTTCACTTCATTAAGTGCTGAGGCAAAGAAACTTGAAGAACTCATCGCAAAAAATCTGAAAGGGTTACTGGGCGAGTGATATGGAATATATAACATATAAAATGATAGAAATATCAAAGCTGAATTCTGGTGGAGACAGGCCTAAAATTTATTCGGATACAAAGACAAATGAATGCTGTTTTCCGATTTTTTCGAATGGATTGCAAGATGAAGGGCTGTACGGATATACAAATAAGGCTACTATGCCTTCAGACACTATAACAGTTTCTGCAAGAGGTGCGAATATTGGAGAAGTTTTCTATAGAAAAGAGGACTTTTTACCTATTGTTCGCTTGATTACTATTATCCCAGACAGTAATTATGTGCATTCAAAATATCTTTATTATTACTTAAAGAAAGTAAAAATAGAAGGAAGTGGATCAGCACAACCGCAGATAACCGTTCCTTTCTTTTCTCGTCATAAAATAGTAATTCCTAAAGATGTTGAGTATCAAAAGAAAGTTGCAGATAATCTTTCAATCTACGACAACCTCATCGAAAATAACAACAAGCGAATCAAACTTTTAGAGCAAATGGCTGAAAATCTTTACAAGGAATGGTTTGTGAGATTTCGCTTTCCAGCATATGAGAGTGTGGAATTTGTTGGTACGCTTCCAATCGGATGGCAATATCAACCTATTTCAGAATCGATGGATTTCTTTGATTCCCAGAGAGTACCTTTAAGCTCTATGCAAAGAGATGAAATGGAAAAAATATATCCATACTACGGAGCAGCAAAGCTAATGGATTATGTTGATGATTATCTGTTTGACGGAGAATACTTGTTATTAGGTGAGGATGGAACTGTTGTTACTATGGATGGTTTTCCTGTACTTCAATTAGTAAATGACAAGTTTTGGGTTAATAATCATGCACATGTTATAAGAGGAAAAGGTAATATTTCAACACGATTCCTTTATTTGACGTTTTGTAGATTCCCTATAACTGGTGTTGTTACAGGAAGTGCTCAACCAAAGATTAGCAAAGGGCGATTGGAAAAATTGAAAATCTTAGTTCCAGACGCAATAACAATGGAACATTTCAATAATTTGATAAATCCAATGTTTGATGAAATCAATGTATTGAAGAAACAGTTAATACGAATTACAAAGCTACGAGATCTGCTATTACCACGCCTAATGAGCGGAAAACTTGAAGTTTAGGGAGGTGTTCATATGCGTAATTTTATATCTGAAGATGATATAGAACAGGCTATACTTTCAAAATTAAAAGCTGAGCCATTTAAATATGACATCCTCATTTGTGATGCTTCACCGGATAAACGAGATGTATTGCCCGATGGTACAGGCAGAAATTCTAAGAAAGAATGTGTTCTTCCTGATGTTATGCTGTCTTCTCTTAAGCGTATTAATCCAGCTATCGAAGAAGATCAAATTAAAGAGATCGTAAAGACGTTAAGGCAAGATTATACAGGAACTGATATTGTAGATACGAATTACAAATTATATAGACAAATCCGCAATAATATAAAAATCACAGTTCGTAGAAACGGAAAAGAAGACTTTGATTTTGTGAAGCTAATCGATTTTGAGCATCCAGAGAACAACACTTTCACAGCAGTTTCTCAGATGTGGATTCAGGGGAAGGTCTATTACAGAAGACCGGATATTCTTATCTTTATCAATGGTATGCCCCTTGTGTTTATTGAACTGAAAAATAGCATTGTTAAGATTGAAGAAGCCTACAACAAGAATTTGAAAGATTACATGCGGGATATTCCGAATCTCTTTGCATTTAATCAGATTTGTGTGCTTTCAAATGGTTTGGAAACGAAGCTTGGTGCATTTAATGCGACTTATGACTATTTCTTTGAATGGCTCAAAATTGATAGTGAAAAAGAGAAACTGGACAGAGAAGCCATTCTTGCTGCGGATAATGTTAAGGATAGCTCTGTTAGATATTTTGTAGATGGTCTTCTTAATAAAGATAGATTGATTGACTATATTGAAAACTTCATTCTCTTTGAAAACCAGAGAATAAAGATTATCGCTAAGAACCACCAGTACTTAGGTGTAAATAATCTAATGGAATCAGTGGAGAACAGAAAAGAGCTTAAGGGTAAGCTTGGTGTTTTCTGGCATACACAGGGTTCAGGCAAATCCTATTCCATGGTTATGTTTGCCCGTAAAGTAAAGCGTAAGATTCAAGGTAATTTCTCGTTCCTCATTATCACAGACCGTGAAGATTTGGATACACAGATTCATAAGAACTTTGTGCGTACAGAGGTTATTGGTTCTAAAGAAGAATGTCAGCCAAAGGACGGCAAGCAACTGCGTGATTTCCTAACTACCAATAAGGCTTTTATCTTTACTTTGATTCATAAGTTCAGATACGACAAAACTAAGAAATATCCAGTGCTTTCTACTCGTGACGATATTATTGTCCTTGTTGATGAAGCACATCGAACACAGTATAAAGACTTAGCAGAGAACATGAGAACTGCACTTCCGAATGCTAACTTTGTGGCATTCACAGGAACACCTCTTCTTGGCTCTAAACGTCTTACAAATCAATGGTTTGGTGAGTATGTTTCAGAGTATAACTTTGCACAATCTGTCGAAGATGGCTCTACTGTACCATTGTTCTATTCCAGACGAGTTCCAGAAGTAGGACTTGAAAATGATTTCCTTGACGATGACGTTGTGGATATTATCGAAGAAGAAAATCTTAACGAGGATGAAACACGTCTCTTAGAGAATGCATCATCACGTATCCTTGAAGTTATCAAGAGAGATGACCGCTTAGATAAAGTGGCACAGGATATTGCCTACCACTTCCCAAGACGTGGATTTCTTGGAAAAGGTATGGTTGTATCTGTCGATAAGTATACTGCTGTCAAAATGTATGACAAGGTTCAGCATTACTGGGCTATAGAAAAGCAGAGCATCATGAAAGAGCGAAACACAGCTGACACTAAGGAAGAACGTGATAAGCTTACACGTATTCTTGCTTATATGAATAAGGTTGAAATGGCCGTTATCATCTCCGAAGAGAACGATGAAGAGGCCAAGTTTGCAAAGCAAGGATTAGATATTACAAAACATCGTGCAAAGATGAAAGAAATCACACCGGATGGCAGAGATATTGAGGATAGATTTAAAGATCCTAATGACTCACTGCAACTTGTGTTCGTTTGTGCCATGTGGCTGACCGGATTTGATGTAAAGAACTTATCTACACTTTATCTTGACAAGCCAATGAAAGGACACACGCTGATGCAAGCCATAGCTCGTGCCAACAGAGTGTATCCTGAAAAAACTGCCGGAATTATCGTGGATTATGTAAATGTCTTTAAATACATGAAGAAGGCACTAACAGAATATGCCACTGGTGATGACGAAACGGAATTCCCTGCAAAAGATATTGAGCAATTAATCAGCTATATTGAAGGTACAATTGATGAAGCAGATTCTTTCTTGTTGTCTCTTGAAATTGATTTAGAAAAGATAATTGCTGATTCTTATACATTGGATAAATTAGATGCATTGAGAGATGCTTATGACACTATCGTTGCAAAAGATGATGACAAAGAGAAGTTCAAAGTTATCCTTAATACTTTGACTAATCTATATGAAGCATCAAAGCCGGAAATCTTTGAGAAGCATTGGAACAACGATAAGTTTGCACCACTTGTGTATTTGCATGGTCTCTTATATAACACTGTTAACGATGAAAAGGTCGCTCGTGCTAGACAGAAAATGAATCAGATTCTGGATGGCAGTGTTACAGCAAGTCAAGAGTTCGTTAATTATGTACGGGAGAAACCTGCACAGTACATGATAAAAGGTACAAAGGCTATTGATCTTTCTAAGGTTGATGTTGAGCAGCTAAGGAAAGAAATCAAGGTTGCTAAGTATAAAGCTATTGAGATTAATGATTTGAAAGAATATATTGAGCAAGCACTAGAACAGATGCTTAATAGAAACTGCACGAGAACTAAATTCTCCGAACGTTTCAAGCGAATTATTGACTCCTATAATGCAGGTGGTACTGAAAATGAGGATTACTATGAGCAACTTGTAAAACTTCTTGAAGAACTTCGTCAGGAAGATAATCGTGCAAATACAGAAGGCCTTACAGAAGAAGAACTAGAAATTTTTGATTTGCTTATTGCTGGAAAGAAGCTGACAAAGGATGAAGAGCAAAAAGTGAAACTCTCTGCTAAGAATCTTTATAAGAAGTTATTTGATAATCGCAATAACCTTCTTGTGGTAGATTGGTATAAGGATGAACAGCCAATTGCTAAGCTAAAATATGAGGTAGAACTGTCTTTGAATGATGATTTGCCTGAAAGTTATGATAAAGTATCTTTTGATTCTAAGGTGTCCTTACTTATGAATCATTTTATGGATATGGCAGTACAAGGATATGGATGGATTGGGTCTGTCTAATTTCCGGAAAAACTTATAATTTCTATTATATTCACAAATACAGTGCTATAATAAATCAAAATGTTGTTTGTGGAGTGTGAATAGGATGTATGAAATCGTAAATGAACCCAATTTAACAATTACTTTTGATATGGATGTAGAGCTATCTGAATTTGGTGTATTTGGCGTATATATTAAACAAGGTTATAATATCTGTTCTGGCTATATTGATCCTAGTGATTGGTCTGGGATTCGTAAAGGCTATCAAGAATTAGTTGATTTGTATGAGAACTGTAAAGGCAAAGCAACCTTTACCTATGTATTAACTGGAGAAGGGGATACGCTCACATTCTCGTTAGATCAAAAAGGTGCTTTGATGATGGATGTTACTATCTGTACTACTTATAATTACAGCTGTAATATGACAATTGAAAGTTTAGATCAAACGTATTTACCAAAGTTCATTGAGTTCTTTAAAGTGTTTTTAGAGAAAGAGCTGAAATAAAAAGAGTCGCATCGTTAGGATGCGACTCTTTTTTGTACCCAGTTTCTATTTACAATTATTTTGTAACAACTTTAAGATCTACAGGAATTTTAGCTTCTACAGCTTCGCCTTTGATAACTTTTTGAGCTGTATCAATAGCGATTTTACCC
>JAWERH010000021.1:0-20304 GCA_032482215.1 Veillonella sp.
ATCAGCCAAACGGTTGATCATAGCTTGTTGTTCAGCGTTAGCGCGGTCTTGGTTAGCCATAGCTTTAGCTACCATTTGAGCCATTTCGTAACGAGTGATGTTGTTTTGGCCTTTGAAAGTGCCATCTGGGTAACCGTTAACGATACCAGCGTTAGCCAATTGGGAAACTGCTTGGTATGCCCAAGAATCTGGAGTTACGTCGGAGAATGGGTTAGCTGCGAATGCAGTAGTTACACCCAAAACTGCTGTTGCTGCGAAGATTGCTGCGAATTGTTTTTTCATAGTTGAATTCCTTCTTTCTGAAAAAAATAGAAATATAAAATGTTACAAGTTATAACATTCACATTCTACTCCGTTCTTCAGATTAAGAATTTCTGGGAGTGTCCACGTTTCCTCGCCACATTCTACATCGAAGTTCTTCGTTTCATGTGTTTGTTATCTCTTGTACGGTGATATTAGCATAACCAAATTTTCGTGTAAACCCTTTTTTCTCAATTTCATTCTCATTATAAAAATTTTATAATTTAAAATGACCTCAAATTCAGATTTTATCTAGTTTTATAAGGTCTATTTTTTTTTACTAAAAATATCAAATTTACTTTTTTTTCTATTAAATGAGACTTATTATCATATATATTATTAAGCATTACTAATCAATAAAACCATTATTAATTAGTATGCGCCCATTTTATGCATAAATGGTTCATAAACACCTCATACAATATATTGTGTAACAAACCTCTATATATACTAATCAAATTAATTTTTAACGTTCTCTATATATAGATTTATTTTACTATATATATACTATTATATACAAAAGTAAATATTATCTATCTATATACAACAAAAAAGACTTCCGAAGAAGTCTTTTTTTGTTTATAAGGGAATTAGAATTTGTAGTTTAATTCTGCACGGTAGAAATCGGAAAGATCATTACCTTTTTGGTCTTTAGAGTTGAAACCATAACCAGCGGATAAGCCTACATTATCTTGTACTGCGTAGTTTACGCTAGCTATGTAACCTTTGTAACCATTAGATGTATTTGTTAAGTCATATGCTTGGTCCCAAGTGGAGCTTACGATTGGAGCGTTAGCTTTTTGGTTGAAGTATTGACCTTTCACATCCCATGTACCTTTTTTAGCGATGTCGTAATTACCATAACCAACACCAGCTGTCCAAGCTTGGGAATCATTTACGTTGGAAGCTTTTAACCATTCACCACCAACCCAAACTTTATCTTTACGGAAGTCTGCATTGAAGCCGTATACGTCTTGGCTATCGGAAGTTACTGTAGCACCGTTGTGATTCAAGTTGCCGCTAGATAATTTGGAGTAGAAGCCACCAACTGTAGATTCTTGGCCAACTTTACCTTTAACACCTACATAAGCTACGGAAGGGTTATCAGATTTGGAGTTGCCTGCAGCAGCGCCGTCTACCATGTAACCGTAAGCACCTTGTACTTGAACTTTATCATTGCCTACATTTAATTGAGCACCATCGAATGTATCATCGTACATCAAACCGCTACCAATTGTTTGTTGGAAACGACCACCTTTAGCAGATACGCTATTACCAAATTTGTGATCTACATAAGCACGATCGATTGTCGCATCAGCACCTTTTGTGTTTTATCATTTACTTTACCATTGAATTGAACACGTGCACGGCCATCTGTTAAGGATTTGCTGTTTGTTTTATAAACGCCTTTATCTTCAGAACCTTGGTAACGGATACGAGCATCACCAGTAACTTTTACATTACCTACGCGATCTTCCAAACGAGATACGCGTACGCCCAAGCTGTTCAACTCGTTGGAGAATTCATCTGCTAAGCGGTTAATCATTGCTTGTTGTTCTGCATTAGCACGATCTTGGTTAGCCATTGCTTTAGCTACCATTTGAGCCATTTCATAACGAGTGATATTGTTTTGGCCTTTGAAAGTACCATCTGGGTAACCATTAACGATACCAGATTGTGCTAATTGAGATACTGCTTGATATGCCCAGCTATCTGGAGTTACATCGGAGAATGGGTTTGCAGCGAATGCTGTTGTTACACCTAATACTGCTGTTGCTGCAAAAATTGTTGCGAATTGTTTTTTCATAATGAATTCCTTCTTTCTTATAAATAAGAATTTATAGTATCAGAAGACATTCACTGTATAAGTGGTATAACTATGAAAGATATATTAGGAGTGTCCACGTTTCCTCGACTATATTATCTATCACAGCGTCACCTCTTTATTAGTGGTGCCTTACTGTGATTAGAATATATCACCGTCCAAATTTTTTGTAAAGCATTTTATACAACTTAATTTGATGAAATTTCTTTCATGAATAAAAATAAACCTATAAACATAGATTTTTACTGCATTTTTCAAAATTAAATTTTGCGCAATTTCATTTTATTTATCTAAAATTCATGTATTTTAGATAATAAACCTACAACTTTTAATTATTAAAAATAATGAATATCATATTATTTAATATTTAATACTAATATATAGACCTAAAATATAATTATATTCCTCTTTTCTATTATTAATACCTTTATTTTGTCTCTCTAATTTCTATTAGTAATAACCTTATCAATGCCATTCATCATATATTATCTCTTAAAATATGTAATTAATAATATTAAGCTATAAATACCCCATTATTTAAATACAAAAAGCCTCTCTATAGTAATTACTACTATAGAGAGGCTTTTAGAAGCATTAAATTGCATAGGATACAAAACCTAGGACGTGATCAACTGGAACAGGGCCAATGAAACGACTATCACTAGAATGATTTCGGTTATCCCCCATCACAAATACATGACCTTCAGGAACTGTAACAGATGTAGAACGGGTATAATTCATTTTTGTATCTTTGGTATATGGTTCTTGTAATTGTTCACCATTACGCCATACATAACCATCTTTAAACTCTAATACATCACCAGGACGACCGATAACGCGCTTAACCCATACATCATTTGTTTGAGCAGCTTTATTAAAGACTGATGCATAGTTCATCAATGGTTCTTCTACATCATCTACCCAAGTACGTGCGCGATTAACACGACTATCAATGATTACAATTTGACCATAATTTGGCATTTCATTCATAATATGATGCCATTTCGTTACAATTAAATATTGACCATTGTGTAATGTATCCTCCATTGATTCACCAGATACACGTGTTGGTTGAATCAAGAAAATATGAATTACCATGGCAATAATTAATGCCAATACAATGGCATAAATCCAATCTAATATTTCTTTTACTATTTTATTACTCATATTAACCCCTTAATGACCGTTCTTTGTAAATCTACCACCAAATACATCATGTACATCTTGAATCGTAATAAATGCCGATGGATCTACTTCATAAACAGTATTTTTTAACCTCATAATTTCAAGTCTTGTTACTACAGAATATAAAACATGCTTAGGTTGCTTTAAATAGCCCCCTTCACCATACATAATTGTAACACCACGATTAAGGTTCGCATTTAATGCATCTGCAAGATTCTTAGAGTTCTCTGCATCTGTAATAATCATTACCCCTTTAGATTCATCAAGGCCTGTAATTGTAATATCGATCATCTTATAAGCAATGAAATAAGCAATTAAGGAATACATAGCACTATTCCAACTATATACAAAACCTGCGGCACCAAGAATAATGAGATTCATAGCCATTACGATTTCACCAACGGAGAAAGTGGAACGTCTATCAAAGATGATTGCCACAATTTCAGAGCCATCTAAAGAACCACCATTACGTATAATGAGGCCTACCCCAATACCTAAAATGATACCACCAAAGATAGAACCTAAGAATGGATCTGTTGTGATAGGTGTAAAATTATGAGCAAAGGTAGAGAAAATTGCCATCCATACGATAGAAAATAGTGTAGAGAAAGTAAAGTTTTTGCCATTAGCTCTATAGCCAATATATAAGAAAGGCAAGTTAAAGAGTACGACGAAAATACTAAAAGAAATTCCGGAAAGCTCTGCAGCCATCAAGGAAATACCAACTACACCACCATCGATGATATTATTCGGTACTAAAAATAAATCTAAGCCTATAGTATAAATTAGAGCCCCTAAGATCATCATTAAGCAACGCATAATAAAATTTGACCACTTATGCGTTGAAGCTTCATTTTTCATGCACTTCTCCTTTACCGTACAACTGCTCCATAGCATGTAGTCTCTTTTCTTCTAACTCACCAGAGTCCATCATATTACTTTGTATATCATTAGCAGTTTGGTTTAACTGTTTTGTATAACGTAAACCAATAATAAAAGCAGTTAAATCATCTACAGGCTCTGGTGGAAATTGCATAGACGTAGGGATAATCTTACGCCACCCTGTAGGTGAATTATATTGCCAATATAATTTTCGAGCCTCCTCAGTACTATGCGATTCATCAATTAAACTAGTAGTAATTCTGTGATTTCGTCCAATTTGTTGGAGAGATGGATATAAATATTTATGATTTGTACCATTTCCACATACCATATGAACAATACCATAATATTCAGTTAATATACGTTCAATTTCACCATTGAACTGTTTTGTCATAATAATTTTACGACATACCATAGTACCAGAAGGTGTCACAATTGCTACACCTGTTTTTTCATTGCCTGGATCTACAGCCAAAATGTACGTAGTATCAGTCATATTACTATCCTCATTTCTAATACAGCATTTATATTTTAACACAAAACGAAGGTCTTATGTAAAAATTTACATAAGACCTTCGTTTAAAGTATATAAACCAAAATACTATTCAATTTAATAAGCTGGCATTTTAGCCTTATCATTAAAAACAGGCATTTGAGTAATACGTAACTTAAGATGCACAGGACCAGATGAATATGTATCACCATCAACATACGCTTCCACATGAACCTTGCCATGCATTGTAGCAATACGACGAATAGCAGTAAACAAATCATCCCCTGGTATCGTTCCGATATCACCAGATAAGGAATCCGGAATAATCCCTTTCTCTCTTGCCTTTTCATTTACTTGCTTTAAGAATTGAAGCATAGCAGATTGAGCGTTAGGGCCACCATCCATTATAGCAGAATGGATTACTTCTCCATTTTTATAAATAAATTGTTGTGGGTAAACTTGGATAACTGCTACCGCTGGTTCACCAGCAATAATATTTCCAGCAGCAACCACTTGAACCACCATTGGAGTCTTTGCTCTATTAAGCTTTTGTGTAGCTACCTCAATATTCTGACGATCTACATACACAACAGCCTGACCTTGATCTTCTATACCAAGACGACGTAATACCAATTTATTTGTATCATCAATAATATTTTTGATGGCTGCATGACTATCTTCTTCACTTAAACCAGGTCGAACAACAGCTTGAGCCAATAATTGATCAACTTGGAAAAGAATTGTACCTTCACGCAAATGAATAATGCCATTTTGCAACTGTTCTTGCGTTGTCTGTAAATCCTTAATATGAGCTTCCATCTTGGCTCTTGTAGCCTCTAAATCAGCTAATTTTTTAGATACTTCATCATATGAAGCTTGAAGTGTAGCTAACTCAGCTTCAGTCGCATCTTTAGCCGCTTGTGCACTAGCCAACTCAGCCTTAGTTGCATCAACCTCTTTACGAATTTGCTCTATTTCAGCCATTCGTTCTGCTAATTCTTGCTTATTTTGCTCAAGCAACGTTTGTCCTCGAATAAGCTCTTGCGTCTTAGCAGCTACCTCATCATTAAGTTGCTTCATATCTGCTCGCAACTGATCCATCCCAAAGAGCGCTGTTCGTACGCTTTGAGATGTAATAGTTAATACACCTACTGTAGCAGCAGCAACTAACAATCCCGTTACGATAGTAACAATAATCGATGTATGCTTAGGCCGTAATCCAAAGAGGGACATGCGACGCTTACCAACTTTAGTGCCTAACTTATCCCCCATGTAGGCAATAAGTCCCCCCATAAGGGCAATAATAACTAATATTTTAACACCTACTAACATCGAGTCCCTCCTTTCATAAGATTACACAATTATTGGATTCGAAAATATGCTATTTCGTAAATCAAATTTATTTCTTTATATACTAGGTTACTTAGATACACGCCAATTCAAATATAGGCCAGCAATGATGCCTAATGTATCTGGAATTAATGCAGCAAATACGGTTGGCAATGCACCACCTTTACCTAATGCACCAGCAAATGTCATCACCCCATAATAAATAAAGATGATTAAGATACTGATACCAAAACCAATAGATGAGCTAGAACGTTGCTTTTGAAGACCTAATGGAGCACCTACAAGAGCAAATACAAAGCTAGCTAATGGAATTGTAAAACGTTGATACATTTCCATTTCTAGTTTATTGGCATTCGTATAAGCCGCCTTATATGCTTTAATTTGATGACGTAATTCTTTGATTGTTAATTCTTCTGGTTTACGTTGATCTTGTTGAATATCCTTTGGTGCAGACTTAATTGGCAAGGATTGCTCCTTGAACTTCATTGTACGTTCTACACCATCACCAGCGGAAATATCATAAATAATGCCGTTTTGCATCACCCAATATTGACCATTCCAAACAGCAGTATCCGCATTTTCAACCTTTTTAGTTTCTGCATTGTAGCTTTTAGCATACATCAATGTACCTAAATCATTACCATTCATCGTTTTTAAAACGATATGATTTTGTGTTTGAGGTGATGCATTTTTCATAATCTGTTCCCGTACAATTGTTTGATACATATTATTTGTACGTGGTACAACAAATTCATTAAATGCGACAGCCCCAATTGAGATGATGAGAGCGATGATGTATACCGGCATCGCTAAACGTAAAAAGCTAAGACCACCGGCACGCATAACAACAATTTCACTGGTGCTACTCAAACGACTAAATGTCATAAGAGAAGCCAATAACACTGACATAGGGAATGTTAAGATAACAATGCTTGGTAAAGCCAATACAAAGGCTTTCATAACAAGCAATAATGGAGCCCCATATTCAGTAATATATTGAGCAATTCTAAACAATGTACCGGTACCAATAAAGATACTGGTAAAAGCAAATACCCCAAATAGGAACGGGCCTACAAAGGCTTTTAGTATATATTTATCTAATAATCTCATAGTCCCCTCCTATAATCTAAAGTTATCCCCTAAGTAATGCTCACGAGCAATTGGATTGTTCGCGATTTCTTCAGGGGTACCTTCTAGGAGGATTTTACCACTACTCAAAATATAAGCCTTGTCTACAATCCCCAATGTTTCACGTACATTGTGGTCTGTAATCAAAATGCCAATACCTCGATTTTTAACATGCAAAATAATTTGTTGAATATCAGCAACCGCTATAGGATCGACACCAGCAAAAGGTTCATCGAGAAGAATAAAATTCGGTTCTAATGCAAGACAACGAGCAATTTCTACACGACGACGTTCACCGCCAGATAGTTGCATGCCCATACGATCCCGAACGTGACCAATATGAAATTCTTCAATGAGGGATTCCACAATCGCTTCAATTTCATCAGACTTCTTTGATGTTGTTTGTAACATTGCGCGAATATTATCCTCAACGGTCATAGAACGAAAGATTGATGCCTCTTGTGGAAGATACCCAATACCTTCAGCAGCGCGTTTATACATTGGAATATTCGTAATATCCTTGCCATCAACGGTAATGATACCAGAACTAGGTCGTTCAATGCCTACAATCATATAGAATGATGTAGTTTTCCCTGCCCCATTAGGACCTAGGAGCCCAACGACTTGCCCCTTATCAACGCGTAGACTGACCCCGTCTACTACATTGCGCCCGCTAAAGGTTTTGACTAAGTTTTTGGTTTCTATATACATATTTAATCCTTATTGATTTGGAACAATGATAAGTGTACTACGGCCACCTAATGTTTCAGCAGAATCATCGGCAAGACGGATTTTAAGCTCTGGTGCATTGAGCACATTACCATTTTGAACAGCATGAGCAGAACCAGATAAAAGTACAACGCCATCATTTTGATTTGGAGTTTGTGTATAGGTAGCACGTTCTGCAGAGCCAGATACGTTTCGTTCTGGGTTAGAGAATGTTACATCCCCTTGTGCCACTGCACGAATTTCTTTTAGCCAACCTTCTACTTGATTACCTGTCAATGTAGTACCTTCTGCAATCAAGCGAGCATTGCCAGATACAAGGCCATATTCTGTATCTGTGTTATATTCAACTTTATCGCCAAAAATTTGACGATCACTACGTTGTAAATGAACACCACCATTAGCAGTGAACTTATTGTTATTGTAGCTATGCACTGATTCTGCAGACATAGCCATATCAGTACCAATCATGGATACGCCACCATCAAGATTTGCTTCTTGAGTTTTTGTATTGTACCAACCATTGGCACCAGTCATTGTTTTATCAGCTTGTGTAATTACCACATTACCGTTTGCATCAGCACGCCCCGTATTGCCATCATAAGATAATGTATCCGCGCTAATAGTCAAAGGATCATTTGCGGCCCAAGCTGTAACAGATGCTGTCATAAGCATAGCTAAGATAGCCATACCAATCTGTTTTTTCTTATTCATTATATTTCCTCGCATTACTTCTTCGTTAACTTCGCATTACCAATAGCTTTAATTTTCTTCAAGGACATGTTGCCTTCAAGTTTATCACCAGTTAATGTTATATCTTTACTGTTATAAGTAAAAGCAGATTTAGATGTCAACGTTTTTGTCTTATTATCAAAATGAAGTGCATCGGTTTTAAACTCAGCACCATCAGTATTAGTGGCGGTAACGCCTTGATCAATATCGAGGGAATTACGATCGCCTGTCAATACGGCATGAGGTGCTGTAATTGTTGTCGTAACATCATCTTGATAGAAAAGACCTTTTAAATTAGTCAGGACAATAGCTTTTGTACGTGGGTCATATTCAATCTTTTCAGCTGATAAAGCCCACACTAGCTTGCCATCTTTTTCCTCTTGTAAGTCAGCTCCTTGGAAGTTAACAAGTTGTCCATTCTGATTTTGAGTGGTACTAACATCACCAGAGTCTTTCATAATATATACGATAAGACCAATCAGAGCCAACACTATAGCGGCCACAATGGCAATTAATTTTTTATTGTTTTTCATGTGCCCTCTCCCGTGCAGCTACCTTCTTATCATAATCAATAATTTGATCCATCTTAGTCATCCAACGATGTTGGAACCATAGCCACTCATCTGGATGTTCCTTAATAAATTCTTCTGTAACGCGTACACATTCTTCAGTCAAGCGGTACATATCTACATCTTCATCACCTGTATCAACATAATGTAAGGCTGGTAAAATATGTACAATATGACCACCTTCAGGCTTACGAGATGCAAAAATTGGAACTACTGGAGAGCCAAATTTTTTTGCAAATGTAGCTGGTCCTATGACCGCTGAAGAGTCCTGCCCCAAAAACGGAACAGGTAAGCCATTAATATAACCATCTTGGTCAGCTAAAAAACCAAGTAATTTTTTCTTTTTTAATGCCTTAGCAGCAGAAACGATTTCATTACCACCGCTGGCAAACACATCAAGACCTACCATCTCACGATATTCATTCATGAGACGTGTAAATTGTGCATTCGGTTGTTTCTTAACAATTGTAGTAGATGGATATCCATGAGCAGCCATGGCAGCCCCCATCCATTCCCAGTTGCCAACATGTCCAGTAAGAACAATGACACCTTTATCTTCAGCGATGGCTTTTTCTAAATGTTCTACGCCTCGCATTTCAATATGTTTATTGATAAAGGACTTTGTCAGATTTGGCATATATAAGACTTCCATAACACTGCGGCCAAGATTTTTGAACAATTTTTCAATTAATTGCTCTGCCTCTTGATCATTCATGTTCATGCCAATCTTTATATTTTTTATACCTCTAAGTTTTTGCTTCTTCGCTATGAGGCCATATACTGGCCCTAGACTAGCGCCTATGAGCAAAATGAGCTTGTATGGCAGGCGGCAAACAAGCCAGCTAATGCCTTTAACTAAATGGTATTGCCATTCGTTATTCATTCTGCCCACCTCCTTATTGTCCATGTGCATGGGCCTCTCGTGCATAATCTGCTACAACAGTTTCCCATAGTCCTTGTTTCTTCAAGATATATTCTACAGCCTCTCTAACGGCACCGTGGCCTCCATTGACAGTAGATATAAATTTAGCTAATTGTTTGACCTCTGGTACCGCATTATTGGGTGCCATCGGTAATCCTACAATTTGAAGAGCTCCTAAATCATTTAAGTCATCCCCCATATAGGCAATTTCCTCTAAATTGATTTGATGCTCTTTACAGAGATTTCTTAATGCTTCTGTTTTATTGGCATGCCCCATAAGCAGTGCATCAAAATGAAGCTCTTTAGCACGTCGCTCAACCATAGGAGATATCCGTGCTGTAATGATTGCAAGCTTAAGTCCTGCTTTTCGAGCTGCCGTTAATCCTAGGCCATCTTTCACAGAAAAAGACTTAAGCTCTTCTCCACTCGATGTATAGATTAGAGTTCCATCAGATAGTACGCCATCAACATCAAGAACAATCCATTGAATATTCATTATACAATGCCTCTACGCAATAAATCCGTAATATGAACAATGCCTAGACATTTATTATCTGTATCTACAACTGGTAATACAGTAATAGGGCGCGGTTGATTTTTCTCCATTAAATGAAGAGCTTCTGCCGCTAATTTATCCTTTGTAATTGTACGAGGCATAGATGTCATCATATCCTCTACAGGCCATTCTAGGAAATTACTACCAGAATCCAGGCCGCGACGAACATCCCCATCAGTAACAAGGCCTAACAAATGACCATCTTCATCAATAACATTAGTAGCGCCCAATCCTTTTTCTGTCATCACAAAGAGTGCATCTCGAACGGTTGCACCTTTGAATACCGTTGGATTATCTTCACCACCATGCATAATGTTTTCTACAGTCAACAATAATTTGCGACCAAGAGAACCACCCGGATGGAATACGGCAAAGTTTTCCGGTGTAAAGTGATGGCGTTCTAATAAGCAAACTGCTAATGCATCGCCAAGTGCCAATGCAACTGTAGTACTTGTAGTCGGCGCCAATCCCAATGGGCAAGCTTCACGTTCTACTTCAGCTAGCAATACAATATCAGAATTCTTAGCTAAGGTAGACTCTGGTTTTCCTACAACACAGATTAATTTAGCACCAATGCGACGTAAGGATGGCAAGATACTGATGATTTCGCCTGTTTCACCACTATTGGAGAATGCTAATACTACATCATCTTCTGTAATCATACCTAGATCGCCATGCACACCTTCGCCAGGATGCATGAAGAGTGCTGGTGTACCAGTACTAGCCAAAGTAGCCGCAATTTTACGACCAATATGGCCAGATTTACCCATCCCTGTACATACTACACGGCCCTTACAAGCCAAAATCATATTTACAGCATTTACAAAATTGTGATCCAAACGAGAACTTAATTCTTCAATAGCACGAGCTTCCTCATGAAGCACCTGTGCCGCTTGTTCTAAAATAGTCACAAATAACCGCCCCTAACCTTTTACGATTTTATCAATAGCTACTAAATCTTTTAGCAAAGCTTCAAAATTATCCAAGTATAACATGTTTGGACCATCAGATAATGCTTCCTCTGGATTATCATGTACTTCAAAGAACAGACCATCTACACCACTGGCAACGGCAGCACGCGCCAAGTTTGGTACGAACTCGCGATTACCACTGGATTTTGTACCTGCACCACCTGGTAATTGAACACTATGTGTAGCATCAAATATCACAGGATAGTCGAAGGAACGCATAATAGGGAAAGATCTCATATCTACCACGAGATTATTATAGCCAAAGCTAAATCCACGTTCTGTAAGCATAAGATTTTCATTGCCTGTTTCTTTCATTTTATTTAGGACATTTTCCATATCCTTAGGTGCCATAAATTGACCTTTTTTTACATTTACGCATTTACCAGTTTTAGCAGCGCCGTATACAAGGTCAGTTTGACGACATAAGAACGCTGGAATTTGTAAAACATCCAGTACTTCTGCAGCAGGTTCAATTTGCTCAATGGAGTGAATATCACTTACCACCGGTACATTGAGTTCTTTTTTAATAGAAGCAAGGATTTTTAGGCCTTCTTCAAGGCCTGGTCCGCGGAAAGAGCCGTAGCTAGAACGATTGGCCTTATCAAAAGAAGCTTTGAAGATATATGGAATACCTAAGCGCTCACAAATTTCTTTTGCTCGTTTACCAATAGCCAATGTGCGATCATAATCTTCAATAACACATGGCCCAGCAAGGACGAAAAGACCTTTGCCGCCACCAACTGTAATATCTTTAATTTGAACTGTTTTCATTTATTTCTCCTCTTGCTCGTAGATTGCATTTACACGAGCTAAGTCTTCCGGTGTATCAACACCGATAAATCGTTTATCTGTAAGAATAACACGAATAGTATAGCCATTTTCAAGAGCGCGCTCTCTACGATATGCATAGATACCAATATGTTTTAGTGGAGCACGTACAAAATCATGACGTGGATACGGGATTAAGGACCGAGAAAAATACATCGCATCATTGCGATTATTTAAAATAACCTTTACTGCAGATGGCTCATCGTATTCATCCTCTAAGAGAGGAGTCGCAACAGTTGCCATCTGTAAGTTTGGATCTTCTTCAAAAAGTTGAGCCAAGTCATCAATGAGTTTTGGCTCAATCATAGGTTCATCACCTTGAACATTAATAATGACATCTAAGTCTGTATAATGACTAGCAACCTCTGCTAATCGGTCAGTTCCAGTAGGGTGATTAGGATCTGTCATCATAACAGCTCCCCCAAAGTTTTGAACAGCAGAATAAACACGATCATCATCTGTAGCAACAATAGTACATTCCGTTTTTGTCGCTTGTGATACCCTTGCATAAACCCGTTCAATCATTGGTTTGCCCGCAATATCCGCCAATGGTTTACCTGGTAATCTTGTAGAACCATAACGAGCAGGAATAACGCATCCAAACTTCACAATAAAACCCCATTTCTGTTATTCGTGTATCTTATTATTATACACTAAATCTCTAAATTTTCTATGAATTCTTGCTTTTCAGCGACAAACTCAATCCCTATGGATAGCACGAGAATCGGTATTTTCAAGTCTTCAATTGCATGCAATTGACTCAGTTTCACTGCATCTTTTTCAGTGATACAAATAACATCCGCTTGATGAGCAAATGCCTCTTTCCAAATATCTACGACATCATCATTTTCAAAATTATGATGATCACCAAAAGGCATTGTATGAACAACATTGTACCCAATATCGGTCATCGTTTGTGTAAAGGATTGAGGATTTCCGATACCACTAACTGCCATAATTCGATGCTCTTGATACGCATCGACAGAAGAACCAGGTTCCCCATTAGCCCACTCTTCTAAGGTATACATAGATTGAGGCTTGTGGATTGTTTCATATACAGGGGTATTAGGTAACATATGCGCTAGACGCTTACGAATTCCAGAAACAACACCAGGCGCCACTTGATCGACCTTGGTCAGTATAATTATATTAGCTCGTTGTAAACCACTAAGCGGTTCGCGTAGTAAACCTCTAGGCAATACATGGTCATAACCAAATGGATTAGACGCATCAATGAGAACGATATCAATATCTCGGGCTAATGCGCGATGTTGAAAACCATCATCCATAACTAAACAATCTGCTCCGAGCTCATCTATAGCAATTTTTGCCGATAGAGCCCGTTCTCGGCCGATAATTACATTGGACTTTTGCAATACCTTAGCCAATAGCCACGCTTCATCACCACTGATAGATGGCTCTACTAACATCGTACCATCTTTGGAAATAATGATATTTTTCTTATTGTCCTCAGCTCGATAGCCACGGCTAAGTACGATAGGATGAAGTCCTTTTCGGGCGAGTACATCACATATAAATCTCACCATTGGCGTTTTGCCAGTACCACCGGCAGTTATGTTACCAACACTAATAACAGGCACAGTAACTTTAGTAACCCCTTTGCCCGCATCAAAGCGAGCATTTCGTATGGATACAGCCTTTTCGTAACCTTTACTTAGAAAGCCCAAGCTAGAACGAACTATATCACCTAATATGGATTGATTTTCACCACTAACAATGGATTTGAATAATGATTCCCCACTCATAGGTGACTCCTCCTATTATGTAACATCATAGATGAATGTAATAAATCATATCGATTTTATGGAACAATATGGTGTTTTTCAAAGAGTTTGCGTAACTCTTGTGTATTGCGTTGTGTAGCGCCGCGATTTTCTCGAATAATATCAAGGCAGTTTTGACCCATTTCCATCGCCAAACCCTTATCTTTACATAAGCGCAATACCATAGCAGTTAACTCTTTGCCATTCTTCACTTGCTCACAAGCATGACGAGAGTTTAATAAACCAAAAATCTCTTTGAAGTTAAACATATATGGTCCCACAAGAATTGGTTTACCATGTGCTGCCGGCTCGAGAATATTATGGCCCCCAGTCTTAACAAGAGAACCGCCTACAAAAATGATATCCCCTAAACTATATAAACGACCTAGTTCACCGATAGTATCTAAAACAACTACAGGTATTCCTTCATGAACTGGCTCTGTCATATCACTACGACAAATAGCATTCAATTCATAACGTTTCGCTAACGTTTGAACATCATGACCACGATATATCTCACGAGGTGCAATTAACAAACGAGCTTGAGGATATTCTTGTAAAACTTGTTTAAAGGTCGCAAAGATTGTTTCTTCCTCACCTTTATGTGTACTACCAGCAATGATGATTGGATGATTATTACCAAAGCCAAACTCTTCAAGAAGAGCTTGTTTTTCTTCAGCTGATACAGTGGCATACGTTTGGTCATATTTCATATTACCTGTTACGGTAATATCAGATGTTTGAGCACCTAACACTTCAATATGTGCTGCATCAAATTTTGATTGCATACAGAAACGCTCAATGGAACGCAACATTTCTTTTGTGAATGCACTAATATATTTATAGCGTTTCATACTGCGATCAGAAATACGACCATTCACCATCATAACAGGAATATTTTCTGATTGAGCGATACGCAAGAAGTTAGGCCAAATTTCTGTTTCTACAAGCAAGATAGCAATTGGCTTAATAATATGCAAAATCTTACGTGTCAAATACGGCAAATCAAGAGGGAAGAAAATAATTCCTTCTGCCTCAGGAATAATGCGATGTGCCATTGCATGGCCTGTAGCAGTTACAACAGATACTACAACAACCGCTTCAGGAAATTCCTTTTTTACCTCTTTTACTAATGGACTAGTAGCTACAATTTCCCCTACAGAAGCAGCATGAATCCAAATAGCACGACGTCCTTCAATTTTTTTTAGTAGTGAGGCTGGCATATAGCCTGCACTCTGTTTGATACGCTCATAAAATCCATCTTCAAAGGCAAGGCGGTATAGAATAACCGGAATCAAGCCAATCCAATAAAATATGAGCAATACGTTATATATCCAGTACATGATTATCCTTTGTTGGAGAATTGAACGGAATAGAGATGATTGTACAATCCGCCATCAACAGCTAATAGCTCTTGGTGAGTCCCCTGCTCTACCAAGTGGCCTTGATTAAGTACAACAATTTGATGAGCATTTTGAACTGTGCTCAATCGATGGGCAATTACAAATGCAGTACGCCCTTTCATAAGGCGATCTAGCGCCTCTTGTACAAGCTTTTCACTTTCTGTATCTAATGCAGATGTGGCTTCATCCAAGATTAGAATACGTGGGTCTTTCAAAATAGCACGTGCAATAGCCACACGTTGACGTTGACCACCAGATAAGGAACTGCCTCGCTCGCCAACAATTGTGTCGAGACCATCAGGCATTTTTTCCACAAACTCAAGCACATTAGCAGCCTTCGCCGCTTCATATACTTCTTCATCAGTAGCATCTAATCGACCATACAAGATGTTCTCTTTAATTGTGGCATTAAACAACACTGTTTCTTGTGGTACAAGCCCGATTTGTTCACGTAACGATTTAAAGGTAACATCTTTTACGTCATAACCATCAATCGTGATAGCGCCACCCGTTACATCGTAGAAGCGAGGTAACAAATTCGCCAGCGTCGTTTTACCAGCACCAGATGGACCAACAAGAGCTACGCTTTCACCAGCCTTAACAGACAAAGTAAAGTTTTCGAGCGCTGTTTTTTCACCATCGTAAGAGAATGAAACATCTTTAAATTCTACATTGCCTTTAATAGATGGCAACGTAATAGCATCAGGTTTTTCCACAACGTCAGTTTTTGTATCTAAAATTTCAAATACACGATCAGCTGCAGCCAATGCTTTTTGAATATTGCCGTACACTTGGCTCAAGCGTTTAACTGGGTTAGACAAGTTGATTGCATAAATTAGGAACG
Source organism: Veillonella sp. (assembly GCA_032482215.1). GTDB lineage: Bacteria > Bacillota > Negativicutes > Veillonellales > Veillonellaceae > Veillonella. The sequence continues at coordinate 16,499 of JAWERH010000021.1, forward strand.
CAATCAAAGAACCTGCTGTAATAGTCCCTGTTACTACAGAATAGCCGCCATACCAAAGGATGACTGCCACCGCAATGGCTGCAGAAAACTCAACCATTGGGCTTAGTAAACTAGTCAACTTAGTAGCTTTAATAACAGCTTTAAAGTTGCGATCATTTTCATCTTCAAAACGCTTCCGTTCAAAATCTTCACGAGCGAAGGATTTTACTACGCGAATAGCGCTGATTACCTCTTGTAAAAGTGCCGTAATATCAGCTATACGGCCTTGTACATCATGACCTGCTACACGAAGCTTTTTACCAAATACATTGATAATTACTAGCACTACAGGAACCGTAATAAATGTAACAAGTGTCAATTTCCAATCAATAAGTAGCATAGACACAAGAGAACCAATCAGTGTTACAGATTCCGTAATAAAGGAAATCAAATTATCAACTACAGCAGACTGAAGTGCAGCAACGTCATTGGTAAGATTACTCATAATAACGCCAGTCTTACGGCGATCAAAATAAGATAAGCTTAATTTTTGTAGATGATTAAAAATGGCCTCCCGTACATCGATGATGACACGTTGTCCAATGTAGGACATATTATAGGTTTGACCATACGTAGCAAAGCCACGAATTAAGAATATAAGAATGATAGACCCTACTATGAGGTTCAACATAAACATATTCTTATCATCTAATACTTGGTCTACTACATTTTTAATAAGCCAAGGCACTACCAAGTATGCCGCAGCTGCGACGATCATGCAGAACACTGCAAAAATCATGCGCTTATAATAAGGCTTTACAAAATATAAGAGCCTAGAATAACTATTCATTACATTTCTCCTTACCGAGGTTATATACCAGTTCTGCTACACGCTTTACAGCACCTGGTTCACCTAATTTATGATGTACTTCACGCAATTCACTACGCATCGCTTCATTGCGTTCAACATCAGTTAGAAGAGGTTCCACAAGAGATACAATAGCCTCAGGTGTCACTGCATCTTGTAATAACTCAGGAATTACTTCTTTGCCAGCTACAATGTTCGGCAAACCTACATGGGTCACATTGACGACCATCTTACCAATGCCATATGTAATTGGAGATACACGATACAATAAAATAGTCGGTAACTCCATCATAGCTGTTTCTAATGTAGCTGTACCTGATGCAGCTAGACATACATCACAAATCTGCATCAAATCATACGTATGATCTTCTGTAATCGTCACCGGAACTTTGTGAGCATCGATGAAAGTTTCTAATTCACTACGATCGATGGTATGTGCGCGAGGCAAGAAGAATTGAATATCCTCATGGTTCGCCATCAATTGCTCACCACTTTTTAACATCGTATCTAGCAAGGATAGTACCTCTTGCTTACGGCTACCTGGCATGAGCAATACTTTTTTAGCATCTTTACGAGCTCCAAAATATTCCTCAGCCTCTTCTTTGCTCATCGTAGGATGTACGATATCCAATAGTGGATGGCCTACAAAGTCTACATCGCATTTATATTTGCGATACGCTTCTGCTTCAAAGGGGAATATGGATGCCACCTTAGTGACATACTTACGAATTGTATTGCCACGGCTACTATGCCATGCCCAAATCGTAGGAGCAATATAATAGAGAACGGGAATTCCCAATTCATGAGCTACAGCTGCTAGTTTCATATTAAAACCAGGATAATCTACACAAACGAGAATATCTGGTTTTTCCTTCATCATGACACGTTTTAAGTAGGTGCGAAGTTTAAAGAATTTCGGTAGTGATTTTACAATCTCTACAATCCCAATAACGCCTAAATTTTTAATATCATATACGATGCGAACACCAGCGCGTTCCATCAAGGTACCACCCATGCCAAACATGTCAACCGAAGGATCTATTTCTTTCAGTGCATTAGCAACACTGGCTGCATGAGTATCACCGGACGCTTCACCGGCAGAAAACATGACTTTCATTATGCATCCTTTCTGGAATCTACAAATTCTTGGTCAACAGCACAGATAACAATACCATGACGGTTTGCCAAATCTAGTACATCTTGTTGTTGAACAAAAATAGTCTTTTCAGCCTCTACAGCAAGGACTTTACATCCACTATCAATCATGGACATTAATGTTTTTATCCCTACAGCAGGAACATCAAAACGAACATCTTGATTGGGCTTTTCCGTTTTAACCACAACCGCATCGCCACGACCTAATTCACCGCCACGCAAAATGCACTTATCAGTGCCCTCAATAGCTTCAATAGCCATAGCCGCTTTGTGTTTTACAACTACTGTTTGACCAATATCAAGCCCACCCATTTGCTTAGCTAGTTCAAAGCCAAAGCAAATATCTGCCCATTGTTCATCAGTAGGCTGTGTTTTTGAAAGCACCCCCACCTTTGGCATAAATGGTTTAAGGTATACAGTTTGATCTAACACTTTAAACCCTTCTCGTTCGATTTCATCTACGATAGCGAGCATGATAGTGTCATCTTTACGATTTTTAAGGCGTTTAAGAACACCTAAGGTTTTTAAATCAGGGAATGTAAGACCTTTGAAGAGAATTTCCTTAGTCACTTTACCTAACATAGTTAATTCTTCAACGCCTTCTTTTTTCAAGGTTTTAAAAATCTTACCTAATTTGGCAACACCAATATCATAGAAAGCATCGGCCTCAGCCTTTAAAGCCGGGTCTACATCTGGAACTACACCGATAACCACTACCTCATGACCTAATACATGAGCAGCGCGCATGAATTCTACAGGCAAAACGCCTATGCCTGCAATCAATCCTACCTTTGCCAAGACTATACCTCCTAGATGACCTACGGCCTATATATCAATGAGTGATTACAAATTTACAATACTTAATGCCTCAAAAAAGACATAATCATATACAATATATTGTACTATAAATAGGCATTTTTTACCATTAAAACACCATGTTTTATGCCTATTTCTTCAACATTTTAGTAGATTTTTTTTATTCCTCTTTTTACGTCTTATGAACGCAAAAAAACTTCAAATATTTTATCAAAATATTTTATATGTATGACCTAATGTTATAAATTTCACATCCCATTAAAAGCATGATATTTATTAAGTACATAAAAAGACCTCGTACATAATACGAGGTCTTTTGAATTAGTCACGACGTGTACGCATAATACCACGATCGGCATTGCGTAAGAAGCGTAATAAATTTTCAATTTCTACAGAAGAATCAAGTTGCATTTCCATTTCTTCGATAGCCTTAGATAAACTAAAGCCAGAACGATAAATAATACGGAATGCTTGTTTTAAATCTCGGCGTACTTCTTCTGAAATGCCCGCACGAGACAATCCAACAGAGTTAAGGCCAATAACACGTGCTGGTTGACCATCAGCAATGACATATGGTGGAATATCTTGAACCACCTTTGCCATACCGCCAACCATTGCATTACGACCAATTTTAACAAACTGATGGATACCTGCAAGGCCGCCAATAACAACGCGATCTTCAACGATAGCGTGACCAGCAAGGCCTGCACAGTTACTCATAATTACATTATTGCCAACGATACAGTTATGAGCCACATGTGTACATGCTTGAAGCAAGCAATTATTACCTACACGTGTTTCTTCACCTTCTCCAGTAGCGCGGCTAATAGTTACGAATTCACGGATAACCGTTTCATCGCCAATATTACAATAGCTTTTTTCGCCTTTAAATTTTAAATCTTGCGGTTCCAACCCAATAGATGCGTTAGGATAAATCTCACAACGCTTACCAATGGTTGTCCAACCACCAATTACAACATGTGCACCG
>JAWERH010000022.1:0-811 GCA_032482215.1 Veillonella sp.
GAAAGGCGCACGAGCATCGATGATAACATGGTCACCCGTTTCACTAGCCTTGAGAACCTCATCACGACTCATAACCATATGCGTTTGCAATTCATAGTTGAAAACAGACGGTTCTACAGGTAACGGAGTTGGTTCTTTAGTTAGAACATGACCTTCCTTAATCCAGCGTTCAACACCGCCAGACAATACGCGTACATCCGTTAAACCCATATAGCGCAAAGTCCACCATAAACGTCCCGCCAAGAAAAGCCAAGAGTCATATACAACGACCTTGGAATCGCGAGTGATCCCGTAAGACTCAAAAGTATGAGCCAACTGCTCCATATCCGGCAATGGATGACGACCGCCATGCTCGCCTACAGGACCTGTTAAATCCTTATCTAAATCTACAGGAAAAGCCCCCTTAATATGGCCCTGTTTATAATCTTGATAGCCTCGAGCATCTAAGATGATAACCTCATCGAGACAAGATAGTAATTCTTTAGGAGTGATAAAATTTGACATAAGTACTCCTTTCTTTTTATTATATCGAAAAATACAAATTTGATAATATTATTATATAACGATATGAAAGTATGGACAATGAATATCAAAATATAATTTGAACAATACTTATATATGCACTAATAATTCTTGTACATTACAAATAGGCTATCCATTAAAATAAAAGGTACACTTATATATCATAATAAGCATACCTTTATATATTATGTTATAAACGTTTAGAGATCGCATCTACTGCATCAATATCAGCAGGTAACCAATCTACTGAGTATAAATTCTCTTTTGAAAGCCATTTAGCCGCTTCATG
>JAWERH010000022.1:869-8637 GCA_032482215.1 Veillonella sp.
TGAGCTTCGCCAGGCTCAACCTTACCACCTGGAAACTCCCAACCATCTTTTAGATCACCATAACCACGTTGAGTAGCTAATATAGTATTATCTTTTTTGATAATTGCTGCTACAACTTCAATATGTTTTCGTTCTTCACTCATATATCCTTACCCATTAATAATATAATCATAAATATCATCCCGTACGGGCACTTCAAGTTGATACTCTAGCTCTACTGCCGTAGTACCATTTGCCATAAAGATTTCTTTAGCTCGTTCTCGTCCTGTAGAATGAATAGGACCCAAATAGTAAAACTCTTTAGACTCTTCATCATCCTTATTCTTTCTCATAAATAAGTACATAGAAACACCTAAGGCATCAGCGTTAAATGCAGTCTGCACATCATCAGAAGAAAATGATCGTTTATTTTTAGAAATAGCTTTCAATAATCCTGGATTTTCAAATCTATCTTCATACTTAATAGTATCTTGAATATCATCTGCTTTATGATAATTGATGAATACAGGATATGTCTTTGTCTCCTTATGGAATTTATATCCCCCAATATTCAATGGCACTTCATTTTGAGGCCATTCTAATAATTGGCACACTTGTTCATAGGTATACTTTTCATATAAAGCAAAAGGAGTATTCGGATAAATCTTACCTTTATATTTATCATCAAACTGTTTCAAACCATAGGCAACAAGTTCTTGCACTTGCTCTTTAAAATTACTATTTTCTAATGCAGCTTTAAATACTTGAGATATTTCATAACGACCATTAGATAATTCAATAAATACACTATCTTCAAATGTCTTTTGTGCCGCTTTCACACCGAATTGATTTATCATAACATTAATGAGATTAATTCGCCCATGCTCAGATAATTCTACATTATATGTATTTAAAAGCTCATTAGATACATATGTAATAACATCCTGTTTTCCTTCTAATAATGCTTGTAATACTAATAGCTCTCGTACACGTATTCCTGTTGTTAGTTTTTGAGATATAAAATGTAACATCCGTTCCTGAGCAGGTGTGAATGATACATCATAATCCTTATCTTTAATCTTTATCAAGAAATTATGATAGGACTTAAATTTATAAAAAATTCGACTTACATCAATAGAGCCATGTTCTGCAAAATCAGAAATTCTAGGAATACGACCTAATTTAAAGCGCAAATTAAAATAGGCTTCTTTTATTAATTTCATATCAGAAAACTTTGCCGTATCAATAGATTCGTAAATACGTTGTTTCGCAATTTTATCAAAATGTACTGTTGAGCTACCAGGGATAATACGATTACCTGCTTGTACATATCGACGCAATGTATCTTTGTTATAACTTCTATCACCAGATAGTGCCAAGGGAATCATAAAGTTATTTGTATAGTTCCCAATAAAATCAAGGATAACTACATATTCCTTATCTTCAAACTTACGAAGTCCACGCCCTAACTGTTGAATAAAAATTATTGGGCTTTCAGTTTGACGTAACATAATAACTTGATTGATTTCAGGTATATCAACGCCTTCATTAAATATATCTACAGTAAATATATAATCTAACTGCTCATCAAGTCTACCTTGATACTCCCCGGTCCCTGTTAATCGAGCAATCGTTTTCTCTCTACTTTCTTGGTTATCCTCACCCGTCAAGCTTACCGTGCGATAAATCCCTCGCTCATTAAAAGCGTCAGATAAAGCCTTTGCTTCAACGCGATTACTGCAGAATACCAGGCCTTTTACTCGACTACCACTATGTCCAAAGTAGCGAATCTTTTCAATAATTTTATCTACACGCTCCTTTGTTGATAAATTAGAAAAAGTAACCTCCATATCAGTAATCGGTTCGTCTGTATCAACCCATAAGTCACTAATACCAAAATAGTGGAATGGACACAATAAATCTTCCTCTAGAGCCTGTTGTAATCGAATTTCATAAATAATATTATGATCAAAGAGCTCATATAAATCATAACCATCAGTCCGCTCCGGACTTGCAGTCATACCTAATAGAAACTGTGGTTTAAAATAGTCGATAATACGTTGATAACTTTCAGAGCCTGCACGATGTACTTCGTCAATAATAATACAATCAAAAGTTTTTGGATCGTATTGTTTCATTACATCATAACGCCCCATCATTTGCATTGTAGAAAATACATGGGTAGCATCATATTTTTTAACATTACCAGATACTAACCCAAACGTTATAGATGGATCATTATAAACCCGTTCAAAACTTGCCATTGCCTGTTTTGCTATTTGTTCGCGGTGCACTAAAAATAGAATTCTTTTCGGATTCATTTCACGCATCGTAAAGGCTGCTGCATAAGTTTTTCCTGTCCCCGTAGCAGAAATTAAAAGCCCTCGTTTAGCCTGATTAGCTCTTAGCTCATTAAAGTTGGCAATAAACTGTTGTTGCATTATATTAGGTTCTAAAGTAGGTAAATCAACTTGATTAAACTGTTCCGCTACAGACCTTTGAGAAGAACGTTCTGGACGAACCCATCTAGGCTTATACCAAGGTATAAACTCTTCATAAGGAATGGCAAATTTTGAATCCCAATACAGTTCAAATTCCTCATTAATCTCTCGAGCATAAGTATCGCTACCATGTACTTCAGAACGGGTATTCCACTCTCTATTGCTCTTTAGCGCATTAATAGTTAAATTAGAACTACCTATTATAATTTGATAGGATTCATCTTTCCTAAAAATATATCCCTTTGTATGAAAACCATGTCCACTACCTTGAGTAGTACAATATACCTTCAAATCAATATTCTTTAGATTACCTAAATCTTCTAGAACTTGTGGACTATTAAAACCAAGATAATCTGTTGTTAATATGCGACCATGTACACCTCGATCTTCTAACTCTTTAAGTATTGGCTTTAATGTTAGTAATCCTTCTGGTGTTATAAATGCTACAGATATTAAAAACTCATCACAATTACGCAAACCATCTTCTATAGCAGATAGCACATTGCGCCCTTCCCCATTTGCTATGAGTTCTGAAGATGTAGCAAAGTTGAGTAAACGATTCGATTCTGACATAAAAAACTCCCCATATAATGAATACTATACTTGCTATTATACCAGCCGCAGCTGCAGCGTCTAGAGAAATATATTTTTATGCAGAATAGCTTGTTTATGTAAAAGCCTTTTAAGGTTATCCCTCTACAAATCACTAATTACAAATATTAATATATGTTCACATCGAATAATTTCATCTATTCCTTATGATTCTCCGCTCTACACGTCTTTTTTGGGACGTAAGTTTATGATATAATATAACTAATTACTCTTAGGGGCGTAGTCCGCCCAAACGGATCCAAAAAGAGTTAGTGTGTTTTCAAGGAGCGTGCGCAGTTGAAAAAGGGGTACATCAAGTTAATAGCAGCCGTTATACTTGGCATCGCTATTATCGGTGGTGGGATCTATGGGGTGTATACACTCTTGTCATCCAATACAACGACAATTTTATATCGATCAACCGTTGACGACAAGATCAACGCTATCCGACCTTATATCGTCGCATTAGACTCATATAACGCGTACAGTGTAGCCTATGCAAATCAATTACAACCAACTCTCGAAGAGTTACGTAATGGGTCCCATAACACGACGATTACATTACCTAAATACAAAGATCTTAAAACAGCATTAGAGGCTGCAAAGCAAGATAGCCCTACTCCATACGAAGATGTAAACCAATCAACTAATGATGTATTAGCAGTGCTAGATCAATTGATTCCTGTTGCGGATCAATTGCAAGCCTACTATGTAGAACGTCGTTTTGAAAAAGATAATTTCAAAGGTAGCGATGAGTTAGCGGCACAGTATGTACCTCTAGCTGAACAATTCTACGCTACATACAATGCTTTAGATTTAGCCTTAGATAATCGTAATAATGAGCTCTATACAGAACGCATGACTGAATATCAAGGTGAAAAACGTGAAAACGCAGTTAACTTCATCGAGTTAAATCTCATGACGGCCCAAACAATCGATCTTATCGATCCAGATGGAAATACAGATACCCAAAAGGTTGAAGCAAACTTGCAACAAATCACGCAACGCATCAACAAATTACAACCTGGTACAACATCAGAAACACAAAATGCAGTTCGCGAGTATCAAGATTCTGTAAAAGAATTTGTTGCAGAGGCTCGCAACTATATCATCATCAATTCTTCCTATGGCGAAGCATATACACAACTATTCATAAAATATAACAAAATGGTTGGTAAAGCAAATGTTGTAAATATGGCAGAACTTGATGCAACAGATCAAAAGAAAAAATAACTAACTACAAAAAGAGGACTAGCCGTGGCTAGTCCTCTTTTGATATGTCTACAACTACTTTAAATTATATTAACAAGTTTCATTACTATAGATTTATATAATAAAATTATTTTCGTTTTAAGTCTTTCGTAATGATATAGTATTCAGATGGAGATATCTTAATACCATCGATATTGTTATTCCCTACAATATTAATCTTAGGATATCCAAGGAAGAGTGCTATCGAATCATCTAGCATCAATTGTTGTGCATTGATCAACGCATTACGACGCACTAATGGATCGTTGGCACTTTCACCAAGAGCTAACAATTCATCGAAACGTGGATTGGAGAATCCAGAACCATTTGCCTCAGCACCGGTCCCCCAGTATTGTTTCAAGAACCATACAGGTTGGCCAGTATTAGCAGTAACTACACTAGAGATGAGCATATCGTAATCCCCAGATTGCGCCAATGTATCAATCACAGCATAGTCTATGATTTTAATTTGTAAATCTACACCGATTTTTTTGTAGTCCGCTTGTAATGCCTCTGCGTATAATGGCAATTCTGGGCGAGATGTATAGGCATAGAAATCAAGCACTAGGTTTTCACCATCTTTATCTACAATACCATCACCATTTGTATCAATATAACCTTCACGTTTAAGTAATTCTTTAGCACGTTCAACATTATATTTATTAGGATCCCGCAATTGATTGAATCCATAATCAATGGACGGTGGCAATGGAGCCTTACCGGCAATAAAGGTATCCTTCATAAGGTTCTTTGCATAGGACTCACGATTCGCTCCGGCAATGAGGGCCGCTCGAAGATTAGCATTCTTAAGCTTGCCTTTTTGGCTCATCCGAACGAATACATCACGTAAAGATGATCCTTCATAAATAGTAAATTTCTTATCGTTTTGGAAGATACCATATTCGCCAGGTCCAATGCTAACGGCCATATCTACATCACCCGCTTGCAATGCCATAGCTCGTGTATTGGCATCGTTAATAGATGGAATTTCAACCTTAGCAAAGCCTGGCTTGCCATCCCAGTAGTTATCATTCCGTGCTAGCTCAGCACGCTCTTTTGTAAATGATGTCACTACATAAGGACCAGTACCAATAGGACCTTCCTTTGCAATATCACGACCATTTGCCTCAGCAGTTACATCCATAATCAAGAATAATGGATCTCCCAACAAGTTTGGCAAATTATAGTAAGGCTTATCGGTCTTAATTGTGAGCTCTTGACCATTAGCCGTCATTTCAGTGTAATTAAAGAATGATTTTGCCCGTTTACTCTTCGCAAAGGTTCGTTCCAAAGACGCCTTTACGGCCTCAGCAGTAAGAGCATTACCGTTAGAGAACTTAACCTTATCGTTGATGGTGAAAGTCCAAGTCACCTTATCATCACTTTGTTTCCAAGAAGATGCTAACCAGGGTTTAGCATTCATGTGATCATCAAATTTTATTAGTGTTTCCCCAACACCATATCGTACAACGGCCCAGCTAAAATAGTTTTCTGTTGGTTCTAATGTACCTGCAAAGCTAATAGCTCCTACCTTTAATACATCATTAGATGAATCAGATGATTGATTCATACAGCCTACAGTACCAAGAACCGTAACACCCAGCATCATACCAATCAGTAACGCCTTACGCAATCCTTTCATTCACACACCTATCCTTTCCTTATATATCTATATGTATATCACTTCATATGAGCATATTTCAATTATACCCATAGGGGTATAATACTTAGTCAACTATACTATATATTTAATGTTAACACAATCTATTTTGAGAAAATTTTCGATATGTTTGGCTAGAAGAAAAAAATCATATAAATAATGGACAATATAAAAATAGCAGTTAACAAAATGGTTAACTGCTATTTTATATAATCTGAACTTACGCTTTTCTAAGTTTATGCTTTCCCAGCTTCTTCTAAGGTAAGCGGCTTATGATCTTTACCAATTTCAAAGATAGAGCTCAATAGAACCTTTGTATAAGGATGTTTTGCATCTGCTAAATGGAATGCATCTAGCTCTTCAACGATAGCGCCTTTGTACATTACGACCACCTTGTGGCACATAGTACGAATGAACGCAATATCATGAGCGATAAATAGATATGTTAAATTTTTCTTCTTTTGTAAACGCGCTAGTAAATAGGCGATGGAGTCTTGTACAGACACGTCCAGAGCACTTGTTGCCTCATCTAGAACAAGAATTTCTGGTTCAAGTACAATGGCACGAGCAATAGCCACACGTTGACGTTGACCACCAGACATTTCATGAGGATAACGATGCATGAACTCGCGAGGTAAGTCTACCATTTCAAGATAGTCACCTGCGATTTGTTCTTCTTTGCCTTTTTCAAGAAGCCCAAAATTGTATAACGGTTCAAGGATAATATCCTTTACCTTCATACGAGGATTGAAGGCCGCAGATGGATCTTGGAATACCATTTGAATTTTCTTGCGGTATTCTCTCGTTTGCTCAGAGTTCATATGTTGAATCTCTACACCATCTACATAAATCTCGCCTTCTGTGATAGGCAGCATCTTCATAATCATACGAACCAAAGTCGTTTTACCAGAGCCAGATTCCCCTACAATCCCAAGGGACTCGCCTTTTTCTAAGGTGATATTAATACTCTTACACGCTTCGAGCTCACCACCAGTAGGAAGTGGGAATCGTTTACATACATTTTTTAATTCTACAGCGTAATTAGTCAATGTAACGACCTCCTTCCAATGTTGGTACAGCATCTTTTAATCGCTTCGTATATTCATTAGATGGGTTTTCCAAAATATCTTGCGGTGTGCCAGCATCAACAACACGACCCTTTTTCATAACAATGATATAGTCGGACATATAGGCCGCTACACCAAGGTTATGCGTAACCATTACGATAGCCGAATTATGCTCTTTAGCAAGTTCTAGCATTTGCATAACAACTTGTGATTGTGTTGTTACATCTAAAGCAGATGTAGGTTCATCACCAATTAATAACGCAGGATCCATTGCTAATGCCATAGCAATACCCACACGTTGGCGTTGACCACCGGATAACTCATGAGGATAACGGCGCAATATATCTGCTCCATTAGGAAGAGAAACAGATTCTAATAACTCAATTGCTCGTCGATCACATTCATCATTGGTAATTTCTATATGAGATTTGAATAATTCTCTAAACTGTTTACCTATGCGAACTATTGGGTCTAAAGCACTACCACTATCTTGGAAAATCATGGCCATATCTTTACCACGTATAGCTCTCCACTCTGACTTAGATAGGGTGCGAAGGTCTTGACCATTAAAGAGCATTGTACCTGCTGTGACCTCACCACCTATAGGCAATAAACCCATGAGGGCCCGGATCACGGTAGTTTTACCGGATCCAGATTCCCCTACAATGGTCAATACCTTACCGCGTTCCAAGGTAAAGTTTACATCCATAACAGCAGGC
>JAWERH010000023.1:0-7730 GCA_032482215.1 Veillonella sp.
AAATTGAAACAACAAGCAATGAATCCTAAATATAAAGAGAAAGCATTATTTTAATTAATATCTACAGGAGGATATCATGCAAGAAACATTAGTTTTAATCAAACCAGATGCAGTTAAGCGTCAATTAAGTGGTGAAATTCTTAGCCGTTATGAACGTAAAGGTCTTGTAATTAAAGCATTAAAACTTTTACAAGTGCCTCGTGAAATTGCTGAAGAGCATTATGCTGAGCATAAAGAGAAACCATTCTTTGGCGAATTAGTTGATTTCATCACATCTGGTCCAGTTCTTGCTTTCGTATTGGCCGGAGATAATGCTATCGTATCTGTACGTGCGTTAAACGGTGCAACAAATCCTGTAGATGCTGCTCCTGGCAGTATTCGTGGTGACTATGCCCTAACAATGGATGCAAACGTAGTACATGCTTCTGATTCTCCAGAGGCTGCTGCTCGTGAAATTCATCTTTGGTTCCCAGAATATAAATAATCTCAAGGTTGAGATCCTGTAGCTTTTCTTTCTACATTTATGTATATCTATAGGAGGTAATACATATGGCAAGTAGTGTTTACACTAAAACAGGTGATGCTGGTACAACTGGTTTATATACAGGTGAACGAGTACCTAAATCCTCATTACGCGTAGAAGCTTATGGTACAATCGATGAATTACAAGCATTTTTAGGCTTGGCTCGTTCCTATGCTGAAAATCCTCGTGTTGCTACTGAATTATATGATATTGAGCGCAACTTATGGACTTTAATGGCTGATATTGCAAGCTTAAATGCTGCTCCAGTAATTACAGAACAACATGTTAAACATTTAGAAAAGGTAATAGATCGCTTTGATGAAAAGCTTGAGCCTTTATCTAATTTCGTAATTCCAGGTGAGAAACAATCTTCAGCATACTTACATGTGGCTAGAACGATTACTCGCCGTGCCGAACGTGATTTATGGCGTGTATTAGATGCTGGTGAAAGTGTTCACGAATCTAATTTAAAATATTTAAACCGTCTATCCGACCTTTGCTTTATCATGTGTCGTGTAGAAGAGGAAATTGGAGCTGAATAAACAAAAAAAGCTATGTATTTTACATAGCTTTTTGCTCGTTATAGACCTTATTGTGAAATTGTTTGATTTAACACATCATGAGGACTTGGATAGTAGAAGAAAATATGAGGAATTTCATAGCGGAATTTCTCTCTTAACAAATCGGAAAGAGTTGTTTCAAAGTTTATAATTTTATCAGCTCCGAAATCAAAATCTTCTACTAAGACCAATAATTGTGGCTCTACTTGTGGTGCATTTTCTGGTAACGCTTCTGGTGGTAGTGGAACATTTACTACTACACGGGCTGTACCGATATACTTTCCTTGTCCATCGTCGATGGCAACACGATAGGTATTATCCCATAAAGTAGCCATCATTTTAAGTTTCATATTCATAATTTCCATAGTATCGCTCCTTTGTTATACTTATAATGATACTGAAATTATAAATTCTTGTATAGGTGCATTATGAAATCCCAAATTATATTGTGTTCCGGTGGAGCACGCAGTGGAAAAAGTGAATTTGCAGAACGTTTAGCCCTTTCTACGGAAGGTCGTAAAGCTTACGTAGCAACAGGACAGGCGTTTGATGAAGAAATGGTTGATCGTATAAAGAAACATCAAGAACGACGTGGTGCGATATGGACAAATTTTGAAGTACCATTACATTTAGCTAGAGAATGGCAAAATATTAGCCAATCTGCTGATGTGATTCTTATAGATTGTTTAACTATGTTTACTACGAATCACATGATGGCACATGGCTCTATACAAGGGCAACAAGATGCTAATAACTTGGAAGAGGCTGTACTTTCCGAATTAGAATCATTGCTAAGCTTAATTGCATCAAGTGATGGGAAAACAGTTATTTTTGTAACCAATGAAATTGGTCTTGGTATTGTACCAGATAATAAGCTAGCTAGATATTTTAGAGATATTGCAGGTCGCGTTAATCGGGCAGTTGCAACTGTAGCTGATAAACTATACTTAACGATTAGCGGTGTTACCATTGAATTAAAATCCCAGGAGGTTCATATAAATGGCTAAGAAAATTATGTTCCAAGGAACGAGTTCCAATGTAGGTAAAAGTATTTTATGTACTGCATTATGCCGCATCTTTTATAGAAAAGGTTTTAAAACCGTTCCTTTTAAAGCTCAAAATATGGCCCTCAATTCATATGTCACTAAATGGGGGGATGAAATTGGTCGTGCTCAAGTAGCACAAGCTGAGGCTGCAGGCATAGATCCAATTGTTCAAATGAACCCTGTTTTATTAAAACCTACAGGTAATCAATCCTCTCAAGTTGTATTAATGGGCAAGCCGGTTGGCGTCTATAGTGCTAAAGAATACCATACAAAATATTCTTTAACAGCCCTTGATAAAGTAAAAGAATCTATCGACTTCTTGGATTCCAACTTTGATATGATGGTTATAGAAGGTGCAGGTAGCCCTGCAGAAGTTAATCTCAAAGCAAATGATATTGTTAACATGCGCATTGCTAAAATGACACAAGCTCCTGTATATCTCATTGCTGATATCGACCGTGGTGGTGCTATCGCATCTATCGTTGGTACTTTAGAATTATTAGAACCAGAAGAGCGCGATCTTATTAAAGGTATTGTTATCAATAAATTCCGTGGTGATATTAAATTATTAGAACCTGCACTTACATTTATCGAAGAAAAAACAGGTAAAAAGGTAGTAGGTGTTATCCCTGCTATTGAAAACCTTGATATCGATGAAGAGGACTCTGTGGCACTAGAAAATAAACGCAATAGCGGTGCTAAAGAGATTCAAGTAGTAGTTATGCAAACACCTAAAATTTCTAACTTTACGGACTTTGATGCATTAAATTATGAACCAGATGTATCTGTTCGTTTTGTGGGCCCTGGAGATGTTATTGGCAAGCCGGACCTAATCATTTTACCTGGTTCCAAAAATACACTAGCAGACCTAACATATCTTCGTAATTCTGGCTTTGCTGATGAAATTAAGCAGCTTGCCGAACAAGGCACACCTGTTATCGGTGTATGTGGGGGCAATCAAATGCTCGGTAAAACAATATATGACCCGCATCATATGGAAGGTGATATTGAAGAGGTTGAAGGCCTTGGTTTAGTAGATTCCTCCACCACAATGAAAGATCAAAAAACTACACACCAAGTAGAATTTAATGTATCTAACCTTCAGTTTTTAAATGGTACATTTACAGGTGAAAAATTAGTAGGCTATGAGATTCATATGGGGGATACTACGCCATTAGTAGATACTGTGAGTCGTTGTTTCACTATTACGAGCCGCAGTGAAGAGGCGGTCAATGTAATTGATGGCTTTATCGATGGCAATCATCAAGTAATGGGCACATATATTCACGGTGTATTTGATAATGATGAATTTAGACGTTTTATTATCAATCAGTTACGTGAACGTAAGGGGTTAGAACCATTAGATGTAGTATTCCATTATTTTGAACACAAGAATGCAGCTTACAATCGATTAGCTGACATTGTAGAAAAACACTTAGATATGGATTATATTATGTCTACCTTGGGTTAGTAGGGGAGATATATGGAACATTTAACAATATTACATTGGTTTACAAAGTATAGCTTTGTATGTATTCCAATCTTAGCATTTATATTGGATTTGCTCATTGGAGATCCCAATAGCAAATACCATCCTGTGGCTATAATTGGTCGTATTATATCTTTTTTCGAGGCAGTCCTATATAAAGATACTGATAATGATACAAAAAAACTATGGTACGGCGGTATTGCAGTAGGTTTAATCCTTGTTTCTGTATATATTATAGTGTCTTTGATTCTTTGGCTTGGTGGTGTAGTTGATGAATGGGTAGAATTTGCTCTTGAAGTAATCATTCTGTACATTGCTATATCTCCACGCTCACTAGCAGGTGCGGGCTTTACTATTAGCCAATTAATTAAGCAAGATAATATTGAAGAAGCTCGCAAGAGATTATCTTGGATTGTAGGGCGCGATACAGAAGAATTAGATGAAAGCGAAATTACACGAGCTACTGTAGAGACCATTGCAGAAAATACAGTCGATGGCATTATTGCGCCTTTATTTTTCTTCATCATCGGTGGTCCAATGGGAGCAATTCTATATAGAACTGCCAATACTATGGACTCTATGCTAGGCTATAAAAATCAAAAGTATATGTACTTTGGTCGTGTAGCTGCACGCTTTGATGATGTACTTAACTGGATTCCTGCACGAATTACCTTTATATTATTAATTATTTCTGCATTCTTTTTACGTTTTGACGCAAAGAAAGCTCTCCAAATTGGCTTGCGTGATGCTAATAAGCATCCAAGTCCTAATGGCGGCTATGCAGAAGCACCAGTTGCAGGGGCTTTACATATTCGTTTAGGTGGTTACAATCAATATTTCAAAAAAATGACCTTCCGTGAATACATGGGGGATCCTATTGAAAAATTAAATCGCAACCATATTACACGCACAATTTATATGATGTATTTTACGACTATACTAATGGTTATTATTAGTACAGCCATTACTTATGGGATGAATGTATAATGACACCTTTTTTCATAGCATTACAGTTTTTAACACGTTTAAAGATCGTTAATCAAACAGAATGGTCTGTAGAGGATTTTGGTAAATCTGTTGTAGCCTTTCCTTATGTAGGGTTGATCATCGGCCTTATTTTAGCATTACTATATGGAATATTATCACCGTTTATTCCGTTGGTTCCGTTAATGTTAATCATTGTTGTAGCGGAATTCTTGATTACTGGTGGTCTCCATGCTGATGGTTTAATGGATACAAGTGATGGTCTATTTTCAGGACGTAAACGGGAACGTAAGCTGGAAATTATGAAAGATAGCCGTATAGGCTCTTTTGGTGTTGTTGCTTTTGTATTTGTTACACTTTTAAAATGGCAATTATTAACGGCGATTCCTACAGCGGAATTTATTCCTATGGCATTGATAATGATGCCATTAATGAGCCGTTGGTCCCTTGTATTGAGTATCAGATCTTATCCGTATGCGAGAAAAGAGGGAATGGGTGCTGCCTTTGCTAACTTAGCTCCAAAGCATGTTATTACGTACAATACAATTTCAACGTTCTTTATGCCTATTGTTATATTAATAATCGGTGCAATCTTGTACACCCTTTTATATAGTGCCTATTCTATCTTTTCTGTAGCAGATGTTGGATATGTTGTAGGACTAGGTGTACTAACCTATGCTACATTAGGTATTTTCCAAATTAATATTGTAAGCATGATAATTACCTATATTATCAATCGTTTGCTTAATCGTTATATTGTTAAGCAACTTGGTGGTACTACTGGTGACACCTATGGATTTGTTGTAGAGGTTACAGAGGTATTATTACTCTTTGTATATATCATTATCTTATCTATATTATCTGCTACTGTCGCATCTAATACGACTATGTTTCAATAATTCTTTGCCTAATGGCTCTTTATAGTTATTATTTTTATTTAATGTGAAAGGAGTTCAATGTGACCTATTATGTAAGAGCCCCTGGTACATGTGGGGAATTTCTACAAGGTTCTATTAATGGTCAGTCATTCTTAGTGACTTGTCCTATTAATCGATACTCCTACGCATTAAGTAATGTAACACATCCATTTTCACAGCACTATTGTGCATTACAGCCTAAGTCTGCTAAGGCAAGACAATTAGTACAACGATTATTACAAAAAAATAATAAAGACCAAGCTTGTCCACCTGTATATGTACGTTCTGACATTATACAAGGTAAAGGGATGGCCTCAAGTTCTGCGGATATATCTGTGACGGCTATGGCAACAGCGTTAGCTATGAATTATGATCTATCACTAAAGGAATTAGAACAAATTTGCTTATCTGTAGAGCCTACAGATGCTTCATTTTATCAAGGTGTAACTCAGTTTGATTATATAAAAGGCACTATTTCTCAACCACTGGGGATGTGTCCTCCATTGAAAATCCTTGTATTTGATGAGGGTGGTAGTATAGATACAGTTTCTTTTAATCAACAAATAGATTTACAAACTAAAATTTTAGAAAAAGAATCAATCATAGAAGAATCACTTGATCTATTCAAACGGGGCTTGAATACACATGATATCAATTTAATAGGTCAAGCAGCTACATTAAGTGCCTTTGGTAATCAACGTATATTATATAAACCTAATTTATATGATTTTCACGATATAGGTAACTACTATAATAGTGTTGGTACAATCATAGCTCATAGTGGGACCATTATGGGCCTTTTATTTCCAGTAGATTATGGTCGAATCGATGATTGTAAACAAGAGATTATGCGTAAATTACCACAGTTATCCTATGTGGATACAGTAGAAACCACAAATGAAGGATTGACCTACATTAAACGATAATATATTAAATAGAAAGAGAATCGAATGTCTAAGATACATGGGGGCAATATATTTCAGTTTGCCCATGAACAACGAATTGAACCATATGAGGTAATTGATTTTAGCGCCAATATTAATCCTCTTGGACCTAGCCAACGTGGATTGGATGCATTAAATGATCAATTACGTTATATTTCTCATTATCCAGATGCTACAAATGATGATGTATTAAATTCCATTGCTGATACATATGGGATGGATAAGAATCAAATTATAGTTGGCAATGGCGCAGCTGAGTTATTGTATGCCATTTGTCGTTTACCTGGATATACTGGTGCGTTTGTACCAGCACCTGGTTTTTCTGAGTATAAAGAAGCTCTTGAAGCTAGTAACATTCCTGTGCGAGATATTTTTTATCGCCCTCGTGAAGATGATAATGGAAAACCTTATTTTGAAGTACCTTATTTAGCATTAGAAACATTTGCTGCTGAGCTTAAAGGTCAAGATGGTCGCATTATTGTATTTTTAGGTAATCCTAACAACCCAGATGGGACATTACTTGATAAAGCACATATTCGAACTGTAGCGAGTATGTTGAAAGATGCCAATAGTTTATTAGTTATAGATGAGTCCTTTATTGACTTTGTTGGCAATGAGCCATTACGTGATAATGACCAATCTATGCGTTCTTTAATTAACGAATTCGATAATATCATTATAGTTCATTCTTTCACGAAGTTTTACGCTGTACCGGGCCTTAGAATTGGTGCTGCTTTTGGTAACGAAAAATTAATTAGTCAACTACATCAATATATCCCTAGTTGGTCTGTAAATACATTAGCACAAGCATATACAAAGGCTGCCTTGAATGATGTGGATTACATTAAGCGTACAAAACAAGAATTAAATGAAGAAAGAGCATTCATGTACAATGCATTAGATGCCATAGAAGGGATTACTGTATATCCACCTTCAGCTAATTTTATATTGTTCCAAGTTAATCAAGAAGGAATTACAGCAAACTATATTAATGAAGAGCTGAAGAAATATAATATGATTGTACGCAATTGTGACTCCTATGTAGGTTTAACTAATCACTGGGTACGCATTGCTATTAAAGATCATGATACTAATATCAAACTGGTGGATAAACTGATAGATATTTTGAAAGTATAGGAAGATTATGAAGACATTATATATTGTGCGCCATGGTGAAACTGATTGGAATAAAATGGGGAAATATCAAGGTATTACAGATATTCCCCTCAATGAAAATGGTTTGAATCAAGCTAAAGCATGTGGTAAT
>JAWERH010000024.1:0-9941 GCA_032482215.1 Veillonella sp.
AGGCATTCGTGACTTAGTGCACACACCGACACGACCTATGATTCAGGCGGTTGTAAAACCTATGGGAACACCTAATGAAGAGTTAGCTCGTATGTGTGGAGCTTATACACGTGGTGGGGCAGATGTTATTAAGGATGACCATGGTATCTCTAACCAGTCGTTCTCTCAATTTAAAGATCGGGTAAAGCGATGTGCTGCTATAGTGCGTGAAATGAATGATAAACACGGCAAACATACCTTATATGCAGCTAATGTGTCTGGCGATGGTACAGACGTAATAGAACGTGCTTATTTTGCTAAGGAAGCTGGCGCAACGGCCCTTATGGTGGCCTCAGGGCTCGTTGGGTTTGGTTGGCTACATAAACTAGCTAGTGATGAAAAATTACGATTGCCCATTATACATCATCCCGCTTATTCAGGTGGATTTGTAAGTCCTGGCACATCTGGTATAGCTGATTATCTACAATTAGGCTTGTTGCCTCGTATTTTTGGGGCTGATATGCCAATCTTTGTATCCTATGGTGGACGTTTTACTTTCACAGAGGAGCAATGCAAGAGAATTTCGAATTATATTAAACAACCTATGGCATTGATGAAAGCGGCTTGCCCAGCTCCAGGTGGTGGTGTAACAGATGCTCGTCTTAATGAACTAGTTAAGTTATACGGTAATGATACAATGTTCCTCGTTGGGGGCGATATGTTCCGTAGAGGTCCGGATATCGAGTCTAATATGGCTTACTTTGTAGAGCGTTTGACCGACTTATCTGAAAGCAAGTCATGATAGTTTACGGTTATTTAACTTAATACAATAGTTATATCGAATAACTAAGTCACTGACTTTCACAAAACTATGTAAAGAATTATGATTAAGTATATGGAGTGTTTTGATGAGTGAATCCTCACCGTTGGAGGTCCATGTCCTTGCTAGTGGTAGCAAGGGCAATTGTACAGTAATAAAAAAAGGAAACTCCGTCATATTGCACGATGTAGGCATTAGCTGTCGGCGCATCGTAAATGGATTAAAAGAATTGCATAAATACAAGATAAGCTCGTCGTACCAAAGAATCAATTAATTGAACTGACCAAAGGTAGTCTAACATTGGGGAATCTGATTGTAGAACCTTTTGCAGTGAGTCATGATGCAGCAGATCCAATCGGAATAAATGTATTTTCTGGAAACGACAAGGCTACAGTCGTGACCGATACGGGTATCATTTCTGATGATATATTACATAGACTGGATGATAGTACGTTGCTAGTACTAGAGGCTAATTATGATCCTCATATGTTGCGCTTTGGACCGTATCAACCTTTTTTGAAACAACGGGTGGCCAGTGATGAAGGCCATTTAAGCAACGAAATGGCAGCTCAAGCCTTGCTTATGATGAAGCGGCCTGATTTTATGCAAGTTATTCTGGCCCATCGTTCTGAAAACAATAATAATGCAGTTTTAGTAACTCAAACGATTGGAAAAATGCTAGTAGACGGTGGCGTACGCATTGGACCGGAAATGAAATTGCAACATGGTCAGCCTAATGAAATTGTGTCTATGCAATCTGTAAAGAGGTAGAAAATGAGATTTTATGTAGTTTGTATCGGAAAGTTAAAAGATGCTTATCTGCGGGATGGTGTTGCGGAATTCGTAAAGCGCATGCGGCCTTATGGTGGTATTACTATTACTGAATTAAATGAAAGTAAAAATGGCGATAAGCCGAGTGATGCGGATCGAAAACAAGTCGTTGCAGAAGAAGGTGAGCGTTTATTAAAAGCGGTTCCGAAGAGTGCTTATACAGTATTACTCGATGTGTACGGTAAGACAATGTCCTCTGAAGACTTAGCAAAGACTGTAGCAAAATTAGAAGTAGATGGTGTTAGCGATATGGCGTTCATCGTTGGCGGTGCTTTTGGTGTAAGCGATGAACTACGTAGATCTGTAAATTATAAATTATCCTTTAGCCCAATGACCTTTACCCATCAAATGGTACGCTTATTGCTAGTAGAGCAAATTTATAGAGCTTCTAAGATTAATCGTAACGAACCATATCATTGGTAATAGACTTATAAATTATTTATATAATATTCTTATAAAAAAGGAGTTTTATTATGCTATGTCGAATAGTATAATAAAGCAAGATGTATTTGTAAGGAGGAATTCACTATGAAAATTCAAGAAGTAATGAATAAATACCCTGTTACTGTTGGCAAGGATGCGCCGATTTCTGATGTGGCTGACTTATTGGTAAAATATAATTTAACAGCTGTTTCCGTAGTGGATGACAACAATAAATTATTAGGTATTATTTCTGAAGGTGATTTGCTTTATAAAAAAGTTCGCCCTCATGTACCTCACTATGTAAATGTGTTGGGCGCTAGTATTTATTACAATGGCATTGGCGAATATAATGCGCAATTCAAAAAATTGTTAGCATCTCACGTTCATGAGTTGATGACCGACGAAGTCATTACAACTACACCGGATAAAGATGTAGAGGAAATTGTATCTGTTATGCTTGATCAACATTTGAAAAATGTTCCTGTTGTAGATAAGGATTACCATTTGATTGGTATCTTGTCTCGTCGTGACATTATCAAATTGATTGCTAAAGATAACTAATTTGCATAATTATGTAGAACATAGAAAGACCACCCATTTCGGGGTGGTCTTTTAGTGTAAATTGAGAAGAATTGCATTGACCTTGCATTTATGTTATTATTAGGAGTGCATAATATACTACAGAAATTTGGGCGTATTGCCCTTCGAGGAGGACATATTTTAAATGAAAGCAACTGTAAATCCTGTTGATCAACACGTAGTAACGTTAACTATTGAAGTACCTGCAGCAGAAGTAGATAAAGGCATTAAGCAAGCTGTAAAACGCATTGCAAGTCAAGTAAACATTCCTGGCTTCCGTAAAGGTCATGCGCCTCGCCGTATTTTGGAAATGAACTTCGGCAAAGACGCTATCATGGAAGAAGCATTCGAAGTATTGGCTAGCCAAAACTACAGTGCTGCACTTCGTGAAAATGATATCGTTCCTGTATCTGAACCAGAAATCGAACGCGAACAATTCGAAGAAGGTAAAGACTTGATTTTCAAAGCTACTGTAACTAAACGCCCTGAAGTTAAACTTGGCGACTACAAAGGCTTAGAAGCTGAAAAACAAGATGCTACAGTAACTGATGAACAAATCGAAGAACAATTGAACAACATCCGTGAACAACAAGCAAAAATGGTTGTTGCTGAAGAAGGCGCTACAATTCAAAAAGACGACTTCGCAGTAATCGACTTCGCTGGTTCCGTTGATGGCAAACCATTCGATGGTGGTGAAGGTAAATCCTACCCATTGCAAATCGGTTCTGGTAGCTTCATTCCTGGCTTCGAAGATCAATTGATCGGCGCTAAAGCTGGTGATGATGTAACTGTAAAAGTAACATTCCCTGAAGACTACTTCGTAGCAGAACTTGCTGGTAAAGAAGCAGAATTCAAAACACATATCCATGACATTAAACGTAAAGAGTTGCCTGAATTGAACGACGAGTTCGCAAAAGAAGCAAGCTCTTACGAAACTATTGAAGAATTGAAAAAAGATCTTCGCGCTAAAATGGAAGAAGAAGCTTCCCGTCGCGCAATCGATACTTACAATGCAGACTTGATTCAAACAGCTGTTAAAAATGCAACTGTTGAAATCCCAGAAGTAATGATCGAAGATCGTGTAGAACAAATGATTCAAGAATTGGCTATGAACATGGAAGGCCGTGGCTTGAAACTTGATGACTACTTGAAATTCTCCAACAAAACTATCGAAGATTTACGTTCTGAATACAAAGATTCTGCAGCTGAAAACGTACGCGCTGATTTAGTATTAGACGCTATCGCAACTGCTGAAGGTATCGAAGTAACTCCAGATGATATGAACCGTGAAATCTTCATTATGGCTCAAAACTTTGGGGCAGATCCTAAAGAAGTTTGGGATATTATTGCAAAAGAAGGTCGTGTAGCTATGTTGGCAGGCTCTGTAGCTCGCAAAAAAGCAGCTCGATTCATTATTGATAATGCAAAAGGCGCTGAAGCGGCTAAATAATAGTTTGCTCAACTAGGTACATGAAAAGGTGAATATATGTATGTACCAATCGTAGTTGAACAAAGTGAACGCGGTGAGCGTTCCTATGATATTTACTCTCGCTTGTTAAAGGACCGCATTATCTTCCTAGGTGGACCTATTGATGATAATGTAGCAAATGCAGTTATTGCGCAAATGTTATTCCTAGAAGCAGAGGATCCTGATAAGGATATCCATTTGTACATTAATAGCCCCGGTGGTGTTGTAACTGCGGGCATGGCTATTTATGATACGATGCAATATATAAAACCAGATGTGTCTACCATTTGTGTAGGCTCTGCAGCGAGCATGGGGGCCGTGCTTTTAACAGCAGGTGCCAAGGGCAAACGTTATGCGTTGCCTCATGCACGCGTTATGATTCACCAACCATTAGGTGGTGTTCAAGGGCAAGCATCTGAAATTGAAATCCATGCCCGTGAGATTCTTCGTATGCGTGAAGAATTAAATGGTATCTTAGCTTCTCGCAGTGGACAAGATATTGAGGTTGTTGCGCGCGATACAGATCGCGATAACTTCATGAGTGCTCAGGATGCCGTTGAATACGGCTTAATTGATGAGGTACTCACAAGAGAACCTGTAGAAAGCAAGTAATGGAGGCGCCCATTGGCAAAAGATAAAGACACTATGCGCTGCAGTTTTTGTGGACGCACAAGCGAAGAAGTCCGCAAATTAGTAGCGGGTCCTAACGTATATATTTGTGATGAATGCGTTGAAGTATGTGAACGTATTATTGCTGATGAGTTAGGTGACGTAGAGACGGACGACTTCAACTTAAAAGAATTGCCAACGCCGAGAGAAATTAAAGCTCATCTTGACGAATATGTTATTGGTCAAGATGATGCTAAAATCTCTTTAGCTGTGGCTGTATATAATCACTACAAACGTTTACAAACAGATAATGTAGTTGATGATGTAGAATTACAAAAGGCTAATGTTTTATTCATTGGTCCTACTGGTAGTGGTAAAACACTATTGGCTCAAACCTTAGCGAAAATGCTAGAAGTACCATTTGCTATTGCAGATGCTACAAGCTTAACTGAAGCTGGTTATGTAGGGGAAGATGTGGAAAATATCTTGCTCAAAATTATCCAAGCTGCAGATTATGATATAGCTCGGGCTGAACGTGGCATTATTTATATCGATGAAATTGATAAGATTGCACGTAAGTCTGAGAACCCTTCCATTACACGTGATGTGTCTGGTGAAGGCGTACAACAAGCATTACTTAAAATCTTAGAAGGTACCGTAGCTTCTGTTCCGCCTCAAGGTGGTAGAAAGCATCCAAATCAAGAAATGCTTCAAATTGACACTACAAATATTCTCTTTATTTGTGGTGGTGCATTTGATGGTATGGACAAGGTTATTACTAAGCGTACCGCTAAGAAAACCCTTGGTTTTGGTGCAGATGTTCAACGTAAAGAAGAACGTAATGTATCGGCTATCTTGAAGGATGTTGTACCTGAAGATTTATTGAAGTTTGGCTTAATCCCTGAGTTCATTGGTCGTTTGCCAGTAATGGTAACATTAGATCAATTGGATAGAGATGCATTAATCCAAATTTTGACAAAGCCTAAAAATGCATTAACAAAACAATATGAAAAAATTCTATCCCTTGATGGTGTAGAATTAACTTTCACTGAAGATGCATTAGAAGAAATCGCTGATGAAGCATTACAGCGAAAAACAGGTGCTCGTGGTTTGCGTGCTATCATTGAAAAGGTGATGAAACACGTTATGTTTGAAGTTCCTTCCATGCCGGAAGTAACTAAGTGCATAGTTAATCGTGAATCCGTGTTGAGCACAGGTGAACCTATACTCAAAAATGAGGCAGACCAAGACATCCAGTTGAAATCGTAATTCGAAGAAACTCATTTCTGTGTAGGAATGAGTTTCTTTTCATAATATAAATACCTGGAGGAAGTATGAATTTACTCGAAATTGGGATTCCAACTGTACCCCTTAGAGGCATGGTTGTATACCCGAATATCGTGATTCACCTCGATATCGGTCGAGACAAATCCATTAAAGCGGTAGAAGCCGCAATGAACGAGGATCGCATCTTAGCAGTTGTCAGCCAAAAGGATGATGCTGTTGATTCGCCAACTGTTCATGACTTAGCCCAAATGGGTACATTAGTAAAAATTAAGCAAATGTTACGCTTACCAGGTGGTATTGTACGTGTTCTTGTAGAGGGCATTACACGTATTCGCGTAATGAATATAACAAGTATGGATCCGTACTATGTAGGGGACTACGAACGTGTAGCCTCCGAATTTGAAGACGATGTTGAGTTAGAAGCCTATCGTCGTTTAGTGCAATCTAAGTTTGGCGAATGGGCTGAAGAGGCTAAATCTGTTACCGATGAAGGCGTAACACGGGTTATGGAATTACGTGACCCATGTGAATTAGCTGACCAAGTTGCATTCTTGTTGCCTATTAATAACACTAAACGCCAAGAGTTACTTGAAGAGTTATCCGTAGCTCGTCGTTTAAATATGATTGTAGGCATCTTGAATATGGAATTACAAATTTCTGATTTAGAGAATTCCATTAATAATCAAGTTCGTCAATCTATGGAAAAAGCGCAAAAAGAATATTTCTTGCGTGAAAAAATCCGAGTTATCCACGATGAGTTGGGTGACAAAGGAGATCCAGAGGAAGAAGCAGAAGAGTTACGTGTTAAATTGAAAGCACTCAACCTTAGCGAAGATGTACATGAACGTATCGATAAAGAAATCTCTCGTTATAGTCGCATGCCTCAATTGATGCCAGAAGCAACTATTTTGCGCAATTACCTAGATTGGGTATTGGCGTTACCTTGGAACGAATTGACTGAGGATCGCTTAGATATTAAAGAAGCTCATGATATGCTTGAGGCTGATCATTATGGCCTTGAAAAGGTTAAGAAACGCATCCTTGAATTCTTAGCTGTTCGTAAGTTAACTGGTAAGAATAGTGGCTCCATTCTTTGCTTAGTTGGACCACCAGGTGTTGGTAAAACATCCTTGGCTACGTCTATAGCTAAAGCAATGAACCGTAAGTTCATCCGTGCATCTTTAGGTGGTGTCCGTGATGAAGCTGAAATTCGTGGCCATCGCCGTACGTATATTGGTGCATTGCCTGGTCGTATGATTCAAGGCCTCAAGAATGTAGGCACTAAGAACCCTGTATTCTTATTGGATGAAATTGATAAACTTGCATCTGATTATAAAGGCGATCCATCCTCTGCATTGTTAGAGGTATTGGACCCTGAACAAAATAGCACATTTAGTGATCACTTCATTGAAGTACCATTCGATTTCTCCGAAGTATTCTGGATTACAACGGCTAATGTTGCATCCAATATTCCTGGGCCATTGTTAGATCGTATGGAAATTATCGAACTATCTAGCTATATGGAACAAGAAAAATTAGAAATTGCTAAGCGCTATTTAGTACCTAAACAAATCAAGAAAAATGGCCTTGAAGATTACAAGGTTAAATTATCTGATGCAGTGTTGAAAAAGGTAGTTTCCGAATATACTCGTGAAGCGGGTGTTCGTACCTTAGAAAAAACGATTGCTAAGATTTGTCGTAAGATTGCTTATAAAGTCGTTGAAGAAGGTGGGGATGCACCGAAAGTAACGACAAAAAATCTTCACGAATTCTTGGGTGCACCAATTTTTGTTGACCAAGAGCGCGAAAAGAAACCGCAAATTGGCTATGTAAATGGTCTAGCTTGGACTTCTGTAGGTGGCGTTGTATTGCCATGCGAAGCAACAACTATGAACGGTACAGGTAAACTTGCATTAACGGGTAGCTTAGGTAAGGTTATGCAAGAGTCTGGTCAAGCTGCAATGAGCTATATTCGCCACAATGCAAAAGCCTTAAAAATCGAAGATGATTTCTATAAGAAACTCGATATACACGTTCACTTGCCAGAAGGTGCAACACCTAAGGATGGCCCTTCTGCAGGTATTACAATGACATTGGCGATGGTATCTATTTTAACAAACCGCAAGGTTCGTTCTGATATTGCCATGACTGGTGAAATTACATTGCGTGGCCGTGTATTACCAATCGGCGGTTTAAAAGAAAAGTTATTAGCAGCCTTGTCTAATGGCATTAAAGAAGTATTGATTCCGAAAGGCAATGAAAAGGATATTGCAGAATTGCCTGACATTGTAAAAGAAGGTCTCATTATTACGCCAGTTAAGACAATGGATGAAGTATTAGCAAAGGCACTTGTGTAATGCAAAAAAAGAAAAAATCCACTAAACAAATGGGCCCAAAACCACAATATACACGAAAAGAACCGAAGGGGCCTCGTATTATAGCAGCAAAATATAATACTTCCTGAGAGATTGCTTTCATCGGACGCTCTAATGTGGGCAAATCTTCGTTGATTAACTCGTTGTGTAATTATCGTGGGTTAGCCCTCGTTAGTGGCCAACCAGGTAAGACTAAGACAATTAACTACTTTGATATTGAATCAAAAGAGGATATTTCTGAAACAGAGGAACGCCGTTACCATTGGTTCCTCGTTGACCTTCCTGGGTATGGATTTGCAAAGACAAATAAAGGAAACCGCAACTTGTGGTCTTCCTTTATTGCCGATTATATTTTACATTCTGAACGATTGATGTTGTTGTGCTTACTTATCGATGGCCGTCATCCAGAGCATTACAAATTGTAGTTACTAAAGCTGACAAACTAACGGCTAAAGAGAAGTCTGCGAACTTGGCTAAAATTAAGGAAATGTATCCAACGAATACACCGCCTATTTTATATAGCTCCTTAAAACACACAGGACGTGAACTTTTACAACAACGCATCAATAAAGTTCTAATAGGAGATGAAGCATGAGTCAAACCAATGAATTAGAGATTATGGAACGCATTGCTCTAGATTTAGAGGGTGTGGAAGAGTCTCTTGCATCATCTTTTAATACAGGTGCAGAAGACTTTAATGCACTGATTCGACCATTATCTGCTGCAGGTGGCAAGCGCTTGCGCGCGCAATTATGTTTATTGATTGCTAATGCAGGTACATCTGTAGAACGTCAGCGTATTAGAATTGCTGAAGCCGTAGAGATGCTTCATTTAGCGACTTTGATTCACGATGATGTGTTAGATCAAGCAGAGATTCGTCGAGGTGAAGAAACGATACATATGCATAAAGGAAATAAGGTAGCTATTCTTAGTGGTGATTACTTGTTTGCTAAAGCATTCCAAATTGTATCTGAAATGCCTAATATGAAATATTTGCAGATTTTTTCACATATCATTACTTGCCTTGTGGAAGGCGAGTTTATGCAGATGGAAGATGTGTATCGCATCGATCAAGGGTGGCCTATTAGGGGGCTGGAGCGAATCTGAAATCGTTGAGTTGAAAAAATATGGTCATGCTTTGGGCATGGCATTCCAAATCACTGATGATATTATGGATTATCGTGAAACAACAGCGACGACTGGTAAACCAGTAGGGAATGATTTGCGCGAAGGGTTATTGACATATCCGTTGTTAAGCATCGTTAACGATGATAATAAAGATAAATTGCTTGTGGACATTAAGGCCTTGAATAATGGCGGCGATGAGCAGGCTATTATCGACTATGTTATCGCTCAAGGCGGTATTGATAATACATTAGCTGTAGCTGATCAATATTGCAAGGATGCTTTGGCAGCGCTCGATGCTGTACGTGATTTCCCAGGCAAGGAATTCCTTGTGATGGCAGTAGAAAATTTAGCTGATAGAAAGGTATAATATGGAACCATTCGAACCAAAACCGGACTTCGAATATCCCATACAAAAACCTTCTTTTGATAGTGTAGTTCGTCA
>JAWERH010000025.1:0-6399 GCA_032482215.1 Veillonella sp.
GTTAATGTTAACAATAATAGTAAATCTATTGCTGATTTAACTGCTAAAGTTGAAACTAACACACAAAATATTGATGCTAATAATACTTTCATCATGGAAAACCGTAAATTTATCGGTGATAACAAAAAAGCTATCAACGATAACAAAAAAGCCATTGATGAATTGAAAGGTAAAGTTGGCACAACAATCAATAATATTAACACTACAATTGATAATAAGATCAATGAAAATAACACTAAGATTATCAACGAAGTTAATCACAATGTAGATGTTAAAATCAACGATAGCAAAACTAACATTATCAGTGAAGTTAACAAAACAATTAATTCTAAAATTGAAGCTAACAACACAACTATTATTAATAAAGTAAATAATGATGTTGATACTAAGATCAATGCCGTTAAAACTGATATTACAAATATTAATAATACTGTAAATAATGTAAGTGCAAAAGTTGATGCTAATACTACTAACATTACTAATAACACTACAAATATCAACAAAAATGCGACTGCAATTACTGAATTAAACACTAAAGTTGATAATCAAGGTAAAGTTTTAGTTAATCATGAAGGTCGCATCCAGGCGCTTGAACAAGACAATAAAACTATTAAAACTGATGTAGCTAACACTCAAAATCAAGTTAATATCAATACTAAAGATATTGCTGATTTGAAAGGTAAAGTTGGTCAAAATATTGGTAATGTTCAAGTAGATATTAAAGATATTAAAAACAACATCACTAATATCAACAATAAAGTTGACGCAAACACAGTTGCAATTAACAAGGTTGATGTAAAAGTTGATGGTGTTAAAGGTGACTTGGATGGCCTTAAAGGTCGTGTTGATCGCCATGACCAACGTTTGGACTATTTACAAGATAACATTGCTGATAACTCCACACGAATCTCTATTGTTGAAGATGGTGTAAAAGCTAATACAAAAGACATTAATGTAGTTGGCACAATTGCAATGGAAAACCGCACACTTATCGGTGCAAACCAAAAAGCTATCGATGAGTTAAAAGGTCATGTTGGCACACAAATTACCAATATTGAAACTACAATCAATAAGAAGATTGAAGCTAATAATACTACAATCATCAACAAAGTAGATGGTAATATTGATGCTAAGATTGAAAAAAATAACACAGTTATTAACAATAACATTAACAATGTAAATGCTAAGACTGAAGTTAATGCTAAAGCTATTACAGATAATAGTAAACGTATTGATGCTAATTCTGCTCGTATTTCCAATAATGAAAAAGCAATCAACGAGTTAAAAGGCCATGTTGGTACACAAATCACTAACATCGAAAATACAATTACTAATAAGATCAATGAAAACAACACAGTAATCAACAAAAATATCGATGCTAAGATTGAAGCTAATAACACTACAATTCTTAATAAAGTAGACAATAACATCGATGTTAAGATTAATGCTAATAACATTAAAGTTGATCAAAAAATTGATGGTGTTAAAGGCGATGTAGATGGTCTTACTAAACGCGTTGCTCAAAACGAAAAAGACATCAACGTAGCTGGCACAATTGCTATTGAAAACCGTACACTTATCGGTGCTAATAAAAAAGCTATTGATGAATTAAAAGGTCATGTTGGCAATCAAATCACAAATATCGAAAATACAATTACTAATAAAATCAACGAAAACAATACAGTAATTAATAAAACTATCGATAATAAGATTGAAGCTAACAACACTGTTATCAACCAAAATATTGATAATAAAATCAATAGCAATAACACAACAATCATTAATAAAGTAGATCAAAACATTGACGCTAAAATCAATGCTAATAACACTACAATCATTAACAAAGTTGATAAAAATATTGATGTAAAGATCAATGAAAATAACACTCAAATCAACAATACAATCAACAAAAAAGTTGGCGATGTAAATGTTAAGATTGATGGCGTTAAAGGTGATATAGCTGGTCTTACTGCACGTGTAGATCGTCATGATCAACGTTTAGATTACTTACAAGGCAACATTGTAGATAACTCTACACGTATTAGTGCTAATGAAGATGCTATCAAAGCATTAAAAGGTCAAGTTGGTACTACAATTAAAAATATCGAAACTACAATTAATAACAAGATTACAGAAAATAATGTAACTATTAATAAAAATATCGATACTAAGATTGAAGCTAACAACACTGTTATCAACCAAAATATTGATAATAAAATCAACAGCAATAATACAACAATCATTAATAAAGTAGATCAAAACATTGATGCTAAAATCAATGCTAATAACACTACAATTCTTAACAAAGTTGATAAAAACATCGATGTAAAAATCAATGAAAATAACAAACAAATCAACAACACAATCAATACTAAGATTGGTGATGTAAATGTTAAGATTGATGGCGTTAAAGGTGACTTGAATGGTCTTAAAGGTGATTTAGATGGCCTTAAAGGTCGTGTAGATCGTCATGACCAACGTTTAGACTACTTACAAGATAATATTGCTGATAACTCTACACGTATCTCTGTAGTTGAAGATGGTGTGAAAGCTAATGCAAAAGATATTAATGTAGTAGGTACAATTGCAATGGAAAACCGTCAATTCATTGGCGATAATAAAGTTGCTATTGCTAACAACACTAAAAACATCAACATCAATGCTAAAGCTATCGATGAGTTAAAAGGTCAAGTAGGTCAATCCTCTACAGTTATCAACGATATTAAGAAACAAATTACTAATATCAAAAACGTTAAAGTGGATGCTAATGCTAAGGCTATTGTAGACAACAGCAAACGTATTGATGCAACTAATGTAAAAGTAGATGCTAATACTACTAACATTGCTAACAATACAACTGCAATCAACAAAGTAAACGTTAAAGTTGATGGCGTTAAAGGTGACTTGAAAGATCTTACTGCTAAAGTTGAACAAAATACTAAAGACATCAACGTAGCTGGCACAATTGCTCTTGAAAACCGTAAATTTATTGGCGATAACAAAGTAGCTATTGCAAATAACACTACAAACATTGCAAATAACACTACAAACATTGCTAGTAACAAAAAAGCTATCGATGAATTAAAAGGTCAAGTTGGCAATACAGTTAAAAATATCGAAACTACTATTAATAACAAAATTACTGAAAACAATGTAGTTATTAATAAAAATATCGATGCTAAGATTGAAGCTAACAATAACAACAAGGAAATTAACAATACAATTAACAATGTAAATGTTAAAGTTGATGGTATTAAAGGTGATATTGATGGCTTGAAAGGTCGCGTAGATCGTCATGATCAACGTTTAGACTACTTACAAGATAACATTGTAGATAACTCTACTCGTATCACAGCAGTAGAAGATAGTGTTAAAGCTAATACTACAAATATTGCTAATAATACAACTTCTATTAACAATGTAAATGTAAAAGTTGACGGCATTAAAGGTGACTTGAATGGTCTTACTAAACGTGTAGATCAAAACGAAAAAGATATCAATGTAGCTGGTACAATTGCTATCGAAAACCGTACATTGATTGGCAATAACAAAACTGCTATCGACAAGAATGCAAAAGCTATTGCTGAATTGAACGGTAAAGTTGGTACTACTATCACTAATATCGAATCTACTATTAATAACAAGATTGAAGCTAATAATACTACAATCCTTAATAAAGTAGATCAAAATATTGATACTAAGATTACTGCTAATAACACTGTAATTAACCAAAACATTGCTAATGCAATCAATGAAAATAACACAACAATCATTAACAAAGTTGATAAAAACATTGATGTGAAAATCAATGAAAATAATAAGCAAATCAACAACACAATCAATACTAAGATTGGTGATGTAAATGTTAAGATTGATGGCGTTAAAGGTGATGTAGCTGGTCTTACTGCACGTGTAGATCGTCATGATATTAAAGGGCCAAGTTGGTACAACAGTTACTAATGTTGAAAATACAATCAACGCTAAGATTGAAGCAAACAACACAGTAATTAGAAACGATATCAACACTGCAATTACTAATAACAACACTGTTATTAACAATAACATTGCAACTGCAATCAACGAAAACAATAAAACAATCATTAACAAAGTAGATCAAAATATTGATGCTAAGATTGCTGAAAACAATACAGTAATTAACAACACAATTAACAGCAAAGTTAATGAAGTAAATGTTAAGGTTGATGCTAACGCAAAAGCAATTGTTGATAATAGCAAAGCTATTACTGACATTAAAGCTAATGTGACAAATATCAGCAATAAAGTAGATGTTAACACTGCAGATATCAAAGCTATCCGCACAGATGTAACTAACAATACTACTAACATTGCTAATAACACAGCAGCTATTGCTAATGTAAGCAAACAAGTTAAAAATAACACAACTAACATTTCTAACAATGCAACAGCTATTGCAAACATTAGTAAACAAGTTGCTGGTAACACAGCTAACATAACTGATGTAACTGCTAAAGTAAATGCTAATACTGGTCGTATTGAATCTAATACAACTGCTATTAACAACTTAACTGGTAAAGTTGATGCTAACTCTCAAGCTAGTAGAAAATATTACTCAAAACATTAACGCTCAAAATAGCAACATCCAAGCTAATACTGTAAACATTCAAAATAATACTTCCAATATTAATAACATTAAAGCTAATGTTGTTAACGTTGAAAAGAATGTAAACAATATTAAAGCTGATGTAACAGTAGTAAAAGCTGATATCACAAACATCAATGCTAAAGTTGATCAAAAAATCAATATTGTGAACAACAATATTACTAACGTTAAAAACGATGTGAAGAATATTGATGCTAAAGTTACAAATATTGATAATAAAGTTACTAATATTAACAATAAAGTAACTAATATTGATACTAAAGTTAATGATATTGACGTAAAAGTTAATAACCAAAATACTGTAATCAACAATATCAAAACTGATGTATCTGGCTTGAAAGATCAAGTTGGCAAAAATACTGAAGCAATTAAGAACTTACAAAATGTAAGCGCTGATGTAAACAAAGTGAAAGAACAAGTTAATGCTAATACTCAAAAAGCAAATGCTAACGAAGAACGCATTAAAAATGTTCAAAGCCAAGTTTCTGTTAATACTGAAGCAATCAAACATAATACTGAAAACATCAATATTAACAAAGCAGCGATCAAACAAAATGCTGAAGCAATTCAAAATACTAATGTAACTGTACAAAAAGTAATCAACAAAGTTGATGAACATAGCAAAGTTATTAACGACGTATCTAAACAAGTTAATACTAATACAACTAATATTGCTAATATCAATAATGTTGTTAACCAAAATACAACTAATATTACAAATGTAACTAACCAAGTTAATACAAACACAAGCAATATTAGCAAAGTAACTAACCAAGTTAATACAAATACTACAAACATCAACACTCTAAATGCTAAAGTAGATACTAATGTTACAAATATTACTAAAGTAGATAATCGTGTAACTGAAGTAGCTAAACAAGTTAATGAAAATGCACAATTAACTAAAGCTGTTGGTACTCTAGCATTAGAAAATCATGAAAAGGTTAGTGTATTAGGTTTACAAGTAAATAAAAATACTCAAGACATTGCTGATGTAAACACTAAAGTTGATGAAAATGTTACATTAACTAAGAACATTGGTGCGATTGCATTAGAAAACAATGAAAAAGTTAATGTATTGGGCTTGCAAGTAAATAAAAATACTCAAGATATCAGTACATTAGCAGAAGCTGCAAATTATAGCTTGAAAGCTTCCAACATTGCATTACAAGATCACGCAACACTTGTTCAACATGATGCACAAATCGCAGAAAACTCTCGCCGCATTAGCAGCGTAGAACGCGATGTTAAAGTTGTAGGTGCTAATGCAGCAGCATTAGCAGCATTGAAACCTATCGAATACCACGAAGGTCAAAAAGCCCAAATTATGGCGGCTGTTGGTACTTACAAAGGTAAAACATCTACTGCATTGGGTGTAGCACATTATGCAAATCCTGATTTATTAATCCATGCTGGTGCCGCTTATGGTGGTGACCATAGCGTAATGGCAAATGCTGGTGTAACAATCGGTATTGGCAATGCTCCTACAGCTCCTAAAGCATCCCCTGCAACTGTAAAAGTTCTTGAGGATCAAGTGGCTGATTTGCAAGCACAAAACAAAGAAATTCGTGAACTTCTTGATAAAGTGATTGCACAACAACCACAACAAGCTCCAAAAGCAGCTGTAAAAACAACTAAATAATATGCCTCCCAACCGATGGGTTACACTATAATCTATCGTAGGTATAGAAACCGCGTAGCAGAAATGCTACGCGGTTTTCTTTTTGTGTGGATTTGTGGTGATTGTATTCCTATAT